>USIZ01000001.1 GCA_900554855.1 uncultured Eubacteriales bacterium
TGGGGAGTATGTCTGCAGCAAGGTGGACTGGATTACTCGAATCGGTTTTTCCGGCTCCCCCGTCCCGTCAAGGTACAGCATTTGCAGCCACAGCAATATGAATGTCTTACCCATCAACGATTTGCTCTATGCAGCCCGCCTGACATATCCGGAGCTGGCGGACTATCTTGCTGGCGGCGAGGGCTACGGCTGGCATATCTCCGACCTGCGTATTTACGACGCACCGAAAAAGCTGGGGGAGTTTTGGCGAGACTGTCTGGAATACTCGGAGCTTAGCACAAACTGTTGGTCTTGCGAAAATGTTTGCGGAGATGGCGACGAAACGGACTGCAACACGGACGGGCGGCTATATCTTCACCGCCCGCCCCAAAGCTGGTGCTATGTGGAGGAGGGCTGACGATGGCTGAGTACATTGGACGGGACGCGGCGATTAAGGCCGCAAAGCACGCGTGGGCAAAAGGGCTTGAGCCGTCGCAGTATATTGAGATCCTGCCCGTCGCCGACGTGGCCCCGGTGGTGCATGGGCGGTGGATCTCATTCTTGGACGGTGACCACATCATGCCGGAACGATACTACCGATGCTCACGTTGCGGTAGAGTAGAGAGTAGACGACAGCCGTATTGCCATTGCGGGGCCAAGATGGACGGCGAGAGAAAGGACGGCGGGGATGGCTGATCCGTTTGTATGCGTCCGCCAGCGGGCGGGACCGTTGGTGAAGGCGCTGGTGACGGACAACTACGGATATCTCCGTCGCTACGGGCCGGATGCGGTGCGGGGCCGGTGCGGGCCGGCCCTCAGCCGCACCAGCCTGGACAAGCTGGAACTGCGGCTGGCGCTCTTTGCCTATGACGGCATTTTTTACAGCCTCAACTTTGACAATGCCCATCTTCCGGCTAACTGGGCCGGTGTAGAGCGCGTGTGGGATGCCTTCCTCAAGCGGCTCCGGAGATGGAGCCGCAAGCCTGTAGAGTTCTACGTTTATCGGATGGAGGGCTTACACGGCGACCACCGTTACCACATCCACGCATTTTTGCGTGACCAAGATTTCCCACCTGCCGTAGTGCAATACCTCTGGACCTGGGGCAGCGCCTACGATGTGCGCTGGGACCGGGCGCGGGTGCTGTCAGAGGGCGGCTACCGGGGGCTGGCAATCTATTTTACGAAAGAGGTCCCGGAGGTGGGACGCCACCCGTGGGGCTGCTCCAGGGCGCTGAGTAAGTACATCCCGCCTCCGGAGGTGACAACCTGCAAGAGCGGCATGGTGCGGCTGCCCAAGGGGGCCACACCGCTGCCCATGCAGGGCCGGGACCGGCCGCAGCTGGGAGATTGGGGGCTGTATGGGTATAGCCGCTATTTGATGCCGGAGAAATAGTGCTTTTATTTTAATAACAAGGTTTAGTCTGTACTACTATAGATAGCGTATCCTCTTGAAACCTACGGAATATCTACGGACAACCGCAAGAAAGTGAGGGAAAAGCCTTGCAAACGATGAGAAAAGGTGATAAACTTGCCATAAAGGATGGATATGCAGTTTGCCCGGTCTGCCGACACAAGACCAGTCAGGCAATCAGACCGGACACCGTGGCGGATAATCTCCAGCTCTGGTGCCGAAACTGCAAAGCAATCCATCTCGTGAAAATTGACCGTGGCCAGTGCTCGATGATTAGCCGGTGCCGATGATCCCCAGCGTTGGGGGCGTCGGTACCGGTTTTTGTTTTGCATTGTTTTTTGGCCTGTGCTCTTGTAGCCGGTGCTAATGCTCCGCCGTTGCGGCGGGTATTGGCATCGGCTTTTGTTTTTGCCCGGAGGTGATAGCCCGTGGAACAGATGGCCGGTGCCGGTATCTCCGGCGCAAGACTTCAGGAGCTGGTCTCACTGCTGGCGGCGGGCCATGAGTATAAATTTTATTCTTGGCCTGAGTGGCGGGCGCTGCGGCTGGAAGTCCTCCGGCTGGATCGGTACGAGTGCCAGCACTGCAAGGCGGCGGGGCGCTACCGCAAGGGGTACATCGTGCATCACGTCAAGCACCTTCGGCAGCGGCCTGACCTGGCTTTGAGCGTGGTTGATCCGGATACGGGCCAACGTCAGCTTGAGACGCTGTGCAAGCAATGCCACGAGCTGGAGCACCCAGAGAGCCAGCGGCAATTTCAGCCGAAGGCCTTGCCAATCACCGCTGAGCGATGGGATTAACCCCCCATCGAGAAAAACGGCTTTACCCCGTTTGCTGCTAATCGGGTGGGTCCAGGACAAAAGAGGGGCCGACGGGCGTGCGCGGCGCCGTGACGCGCAGGCGGCGCGGGCGCGGAAATGATTCTGCCGGTTTCAAGGGCACAGAAGCAGTGGATGGACCGATTTGGAGACATGCTGCCGGGTGCAAGGGCACAGAAGGGGTGAATGGCCCGATTGGGACGCATGCTGCCGGTTTCAAGGGCACAGAAGCAGATTTGGTTACGGAAAGCGTCCAGCTGGGCCAGCAATATCTGGCAGAGCCCTGCGGAGTCTTGAGAAAGCCAGCCCTGATTTTGGCTGAGAAGGCTACCGCCGGTCTTTGATCCCCTTAATCTGCTAAACCCGACTTGCAGGGCGAAAACAAAGCTGATTTTGGCTGATGGAAAAACACGATCCGGTTTGTGACCCGGCCCCTGTGCCGGCTTCACTCTTTCTTCCCTTCCGGTCTCCGTGCCCTACCACGGAGGCCGGGTCATGAGCCGGAGCTTCCGCCCTGCCTGCGCCGAAGGCCTGCGCTGGATGCGCGGGGTATTGATGTAGACGCGGTGGGGCGGCACGGTCCGATTCGGACACATTCCCCCGACGCACACGGCGGCGCTTGCGCCGCAGCGGGTTTGATCCTCCTGTCGGCGGCTCTGGCTGCCATGCGAGAGCCGCCGTGTGCGCCGGATGGAAAGAAGCGGGAAAGGAGGAGCCTTATGGAGCAGACAAAGGACTGGAGAAAAACCAAACAGTACCGGGAACTGAAAAAGTCCATGCTGGACAATCTGGAAGCCAGAGGCATTTTGGAAAAAGCGTACACCGACAAGGTGGACGAGTATCTGGACTTCTGGGTACGGCGGCAGGAATTGCAGACGGATGTGGCTGAGCGCGGTCTTTCCGTAATGGATGACCGGGGCCGCATTACGGAAAATCGCAGCGTGTCTTTGGAAATTCAGGTTGCCCGGCAAATGCTGGCCGTATGGACGGCACTTGGCTTTAAGGACGCCGCCGCAAAATCGGACGTGCCGGGAGGCATGGACGATGAACTGTAAGCTGCCGCCGGAGGTCCAGGCGTATCTGGAGGCGGTGGAGGCGGACAAGCCCCGGGCCTGCCCAGAGCAGCACGCCCTGGCGGCGCATATCCGGCGGTGCTTTGAGACAGAAGATCTGCTGGTAGATACAGAGCAGCTTCGGCGGTATTTGAGTTTGTCCCGCTATTTCCCGTATAAAGATCTTTTCCTGTGGGAGCAATTCCTGACGGCGCTTTGGATGTGCACCTACACTTCTGACGGACGGCCCCGGTGGAAGACCCTGTTTTCCATGGTTGGCCGTGGCGCGGGAAAGGACGGCTTTATCGCATTTATCTCCATGTGCGCCACCTCTCCCTACAACCCGGTTGGCAGCTACAACGTAGATATCTGCGCCAATAACGAGGAACAGGCCATGACGCCGGTGTTGGATCTGGTGAACACGCTGGAGCTACCCAAGAACGAAGCGAAGCTGAAGCGGTTTTACTACCACACAAAGGAGCTGGTGCAGGGCCGAAAAAACCGGGGCGTGGTCAAGGGCCGCACCAACAACCCCAAGGGACGGGACGGTATGCGCTCCGGCATGGTGATCTTTAACGAGGTCCACCAGTTTGAAAACTACAACAACATCAAGGTGTTTATTACCGGTCAGGGCAAGGTAGCTCAGCCCCGCGTGGGGATCTTTACCTCCAACGGCGAAGTCAATGACGGGCCTTTGGATGACTATCTGGCCAGAGGACGGCGGATCTTATTTGAAAACGAGCCGGACAACGGCTTTCTTCCCTTCATCTGCTGCGTGGAGACCCGGGAGCAGGTCCATGATCCGGAAAACTGGTACATGGCAAATCCATCCCTGTTTTATCTGCCGGATCTATTTCAAGAAACGGCGGACGAATACCGGGACTGGGTGGAGCACCCGGAGCAAAACGGCGATTTTCTGACAAAGCGAATGGGCTTGCGGGCCGGATTTCAGGAGATCAGCGTGACAGACTATGAAAAGATCCTCAAGACCAATAAGCCACAGCCTGATCTGCGTGGCTGGACTTGCACGGTAGGGCTGGACTATGCGGAGCTGAGCGACTGGGCGGCAGTCAACCTCCACTTCCGGCGAGGCGCAGACCGGTTTGACATCAACCACGCATGGATTTGCCTGCAATCCAAAACCCTGCCGCGGATCAAGGCTCCGTGGCAGACGTGGGCAAAGGAAGGACACCTGACGGCGGTGGATGATGTGAGCATCAGCCCTGATCTGATCGCGGCATACATCCAGGACGCTGCCAGATGCTACAACATCAAGGCGCTGGCAATGGACCACTACCGGTGGACGCTGGTTTCCGAAAGTATGCGCGCCATCGGCTTTGACGCGGCGGACAAGAACCGGGTAAAGCTGGTGCGGCCATCAGACATCATGCAGGTGGAGCCGGTGATCCAGGAATGCTTTGACCGGGAGCTGTTTTACTGGGGCGACCAGCCGCACCTTCGATGGGGCGTGAATAATACCAAGAGGGTCCGCAGCTCACGGAAGCAGGGTGTCGATACCGGAAACTTTATCTACGCCAAAATTGAAGCGAAAAGCCGCAAGACAGACCCCTTTATGGCACTGGTGGCCAGCATGACGATCGAACCGCTGCTGGGCACCGGCGCTCCGCTGGCGGCCCCGCCGATAGGGGCCATCAGACTATAACGGTCCGAATCGGACCGGAGAAAGGCTGAACTATGGGATTGAGATTTTTTGAATGGCTGGCGGGAAAGGGCGGGCGAACCGCCACAGCGGAGGTCTCCTGTCAGGAGCTATTGGCAGCGGCCGAAGACTTCCAGGCGCGGCAGCTTTCCTTCTGGACCTGCGTGAACATGGTGGCCAACGCCGTGGGCCGCTGCGAGGTAAAGACCTTCCGGGGGCGGGAGGAGATCCAGGAGCAGGAGTATTACCTATGGAATGTGGAGCCCAACGTGAACCAGAACAGCTCCGCCTTTTGGCACAAGCTGATCGCCAAACTGTTTTTGGACAATGAAGCGCTGGTGATCTCCAGTAAGCGGCGGGACGGCATGGACGCGGTGATGGTGGCGGACAGCTGGCAGCAGAGCACCTTCTGGCCGATGCGGATGAATGAGTACATTAACGTGACGGTGGGCGACACCGCCTATGAAAAAACCTTCCGGGAAAACGAGGTACTGCATTTAAAGCTCCACCACAACGCCATGCGCCCGGTGGTGGACGGTCTGTGCCAGTCCTACATGCGGCTGGTGGCAGCGGCTATGAGCCGCTATCAGTGGGAGCGTGGGCAGCACTGGAAGGTCCATGTTAATCAGATCGCATCGGGCACGCAGAATTTTGAGCAAAATTTTGCCAAGATCATCGAGCAGCAGATCAAACCGTTTTTTGGCAGCGGCGCGGCGGTGCTCCCGGAGTTTGACGGCTACGACTATCAGCAGGTCAATAAATCTGGCGATGGCAAGGTGGGCGACAGCCGGGACGTGCGGAACCTGATCGAGGACATTTTCGATTTTACCGCCCGGGGCTTTCTGATCCCCGCTGTGCTGGTGAACGGCACCGTTCAGGGCACAGCGGACGCCAACAGCCGTTTTCTGACCCAGTGTATTGACCCCATCTGCGATCAGCTCCAAGAGGAAATCACCCGAAAGCGGTATGGCTTTGACGGTTGGAAGCAGGGCAACTTTGTCCGGGTCGATTCCTCTGCTATCCTCCACTTTGACATGTTTGCCAACGCTGCCAACGTGGAAAAGCTGGTGGGCAGCGGCGCCTTCTCGGTCAACGATGTGCTGCGGGCGGCCAACCAGGCCACCATCAACGAGCCGTGGGCCGATGAACACTTTTTGACCCTGAACATTGCGCGGATCCAAGAAGCCGCGCAGCAGATGAATGCACAGAAAGGAGACAGCGGGAATGAGTAATCCCAAGCAGAAGGACCGGAGAATGTGGGCGCTGAAGCAGCGGGCGGAGGACGCCAAGACACTGGAGCTTTACATCTACGGAGATGTGGAGGGCGACAGCTATGACTGGTGGACCGACGAGACGATCCAGAGCGAGACCAGCGCCAACGCCTTCCGGGACGCTCTGGCGGAGCATCCGGAGGCGACGGAGATCGCCGTTTACATCAACAGCTACGGCGGCAGTGTATTTGAGGGCACGGCCATCTACAACCAGCTCAAGCGGCACAGCGCCCACAAGACGGTGTATGTGGACGGCTTTGCTTGTTCCATCGCCTCGGTCATCGCAATGGCCGGCGACACGGTGGTGATGCCGCGCAACGCACTCATGATGATCCACAACATGAGCATGGGTATTTACGGAAACGCAGCTGAGCTGCGAAAGGCCGCAGACAATCTGGACACCATCAATCAGGCGGGGATGGAAGCCTATCTCCAAAAGGCCGGTGACAAGCTGGACCCGGATACCCTGAAGGAAATGTATGACGCGGAGACCTGGTTGACGGCGGAGCAGTGCATGGAGCTGGGATTGGCCGACCGCTACGCGGAAAAGGACGCGGACATGACCCAGGCTGCGGCTCTGCTGCAAAAGGCCAACCTGACCTTGGAGCAGCGGATCACCGTGCAGAAAAGCCTTGCCGCTCAGCTTCGGCAGTTGGCGGCGGACACTGGTCCTAAACCGCCTTGCCCCCCTGATCCGAAAGGCCCGGAGCCTCAGCCCGAACCCCAGCAGAAAAACCGTATTATGAGCCTGTTTGGCTAAAAATGAAAGGAGAACACTATGCAGAACAATGACATCCGGAGCCGCGAGGAGCTCCGCACCCTCATCCAGAAGGCAGTTGCCGACAATGACCCTGCCGGCTTCCAGGCAGCCTTTGACGAAATGCTCCAGCGTGTGGGCCTGGACGTGAAGCAGGAGTATGAGCAGCAGCTTGCCGACCTTCGCCAGGAAATGGACAGCCGTATCCTGACGGCCCGGGGCGTCCACCAGCTTACCGGCGAGGAGCACGCCTACTACCAGAAGCTGGGCGAGGCCATGAAGGCCATTGATCCCCGGCAGGCCGTGACCGGCATGGACGCTGTGCTCCCTAAGACGGTGATCGACTCCGTTTTTGAGGATCTCCAAACCAATCACCCCCTGCTGAGCCGCATCAACTTCCGGGCCACCGGCGGCGCCGTGGAGATCATGGTGAACACCAACGGCCATGAGGAGGCGGCGTGGGGCGATCTCTGCGACGACATCGTCAAGGAGCTGACCTCCGGCTTTAAGAAGATTCCCGCCCAGCTGCTGAAGCTCTCCGCTTTCCTGCCGGTGTGCAAGGCCATGCTGGATCTTGGCCCCGAGTGGCTGGACCGCTATGTGCGCGAGGTGCTGTACGAGGCATTCGCCAACGGCATGGAGGCGGGCATCGTGACCGGCGACGGTGACAAGAAGCCCATCGGCATGACCCGTCAGGTTGGCGACAATGTGGTGCGTTCCGGCAACGCCTATCCCGAGAAGACCCCCGTGAAGGTGCGGGATCTCAGCCCCGCCACCGTGGGCAATCTGATCTCCCTGATGGCAGCAGACCCCAACGGCAAGGCCCGCCGTGTGGAAAGCATCCTGTTGCTGGTAAACCCCCAGGACTACTACCAGACGGTGATGCCCGCCACTACGCTGATGGCCCCTGACGGCACCTACCGCAACGACGTGATGCCCTACCCCATGACCATCATCCAGACCCCCGCGCTGAGCCGGGGCAAGGCAGTGATGGGCCTCTCCAACCGGTATCTGGCTATGGCGGGCACCGCGCCCAACGGCCGCATTGAGTACAGCGACCACTACCATTTCCTGGAGGACGAGCGGGTATACCTTATCAAGGGTTACGCCAACGGTATGCCTCTGGACAACAACGCCTTCCTGCTGCTGGATATTTCCGGCCTGAAGCCCGCCACCTGGAAGGTGACTCAGGTGACGGAGACCGCACCCTCTGACGATGCCACTCTGAGCGCCCTGTCTATTGGCTCTCTGGCCCTGTCCCCCGCTTTTGCCTCCGGCACCGTGACCTATACGGCGGAGACTACCAACGCCACCAACACCGTGACCGCCGTTCCCTCTGACGCAGGCGCGGAGATCGAGGTGCTGGTGAACAACCGCAAGATCGACAACGGCAGCGCCGCCACCTGGCAGACCGGAAGCAACACGGTGAAGGTTAACGTCACCGCCGCTGACGGCACCGCCAAGAAGACCTACACGGTCACCGTCACCAAGAGCTGATGGCGGATCGGAACAGCCTGCCGCCCGGCCTGCTGTCCGATGTGGAGAACTACCTGAACATCACCTGGAGCGATGAGGCCACGGATACCAAGGTATCCGGGCTCATCGCCTCCGGGATCGGGTACCTGGACAAGAAGGCCGGAAGCCCGCAGGACTATACAGCGGACGGCGACGCACGGACGCTGCTGATGGAATACGTCCGCTACGCCAGAGACAGCGCCCTGGACGTGTTTGAAAACAACTATCAATCTCTCATTTTGAGTATGCAGAGCGAAAGGCGGGTGAGCGCGTATGCCATGGAAAGCGCCGTATCGCCCTCGCCGTGACAGCGAGATTACTCAGACCTATTCCGACGGACTGGTCAAGGTCTATGCCGTTGCAGATACGGCGGCGCCGGGCTACAAGCCTGTGGAGGGTTTGACATTTAAGGCCGCTTTGCGATACGAGGAGCGGCGTCTTGGCATCCAGCGGTATTACGAGGGACGGCAGAATCAGGCTCAGATCGAGCGGGTGCTGCGGGTTCCACGGGTCCCCGGCGTGAGCAGCCAGGACGTGGCTGTGACGGAGGACGGCAAGCAGTACCGCATCGATCTGATCCAGACAACAACCGACGTTTTCCCGGAAAGCATGGATCTGACGCTGCTGCGGATTGAGCAGAAATACGAGGTGCCACATGACCACCTGGTATGAGCGAGTGATCGCCGCCCACCGAGCGGTGACAGACGCAGTGAGCCACGCCGTCCGGCTCAAATCCGACCGCTATTTTGTGTGGCAAGAGGACGGCAGCCATGATCTTCCCGGAGACAACGGCCACGGAGAGACCGCCGTCACCGGCACCACGGATCTGTTTACCAAATCCGAGTTTGACCCATGGGTTGAGCAGCTGGGCGAGAGTTTCAGCGCCCATGGCATTTCCTGGACGCTGAACTCCGTCCAGTACGAGGCGGACACCGGCTTTATCCACTACGAGTGGGTGTGGGAGGTGACCTAATGGCAACCATCACGTTTAAAAGCGGCGAGGAATACATTCTGAAGCTCACCCGGCTGGAAAAAGAGGCTGTGGAGAAAGTCTGCGGCCCTGCTATCCATGACGGAGCAAAAGTTGTGGCTGATGCTATCCGGGCAGAATTGCAGACTGTTCCCACAGACGAGGGCTGGGGCACGCAGGAGAATCCAGTCCGCGGACCCAAGAAAACGCAAAAGGCTGCGCTGCTGGGAACCCTGGGCATTACCTCCATGCAGAAGGACAATGACGGAATGTATAACGTCAAAATCGGTTTTGACGGGTATAACAACATTCGATCAAAGCGCTGGCCACAGGGCCAGCCGAATCAGATGGTTGCCCGGGCCATTGAAAGCGGTACCAGTTGGATGAGCAAAAACCGTTTTGTAGGCAAGGCGGTGAGCCGGGTGAAAAAGCAGGCCCTTGCCGCTATGCAGAAGCGGGCGGAGAGCGAGATCAACAAAATTATGAAGTGAGCGCGTGTCCGATTCGGACCGCGAGAAAGGAGCGCACATGGCAACCATTGGTTTGAGCAAGCCGTATTACGCTATTTATGCCGAAGCCGGCGGCGTGGTGAGCTATTCTGACGGTGCGGTAATGGGTAAGGCAACGGAGGCCAATATCTCCATTGAGACCACGGAGGACAACAACCTCTATGGCGACAACGGACTGGCGGAGACCGACCGCCGCTTTGCCAACGGCACCCTGACCCTGTCTACTACCGATCTGAGTCAGGAGGTCAGCAAGGCCATTCTGGGCCTGACGGAGCAGGCGATCACCGGGATCGATGGCGTGACGGATACCTCCGTAAAGGAGCTGGTTTACGATGATACGCAGGTGACCCCCTATCTGGGCGTGGGTTTCATCATCAAGAAGAAGGTCAACGGCGCGTATAAGTGGCGGGGCGTGGTCCTGCCGAAGATCATGTTTTCCGTGCCGGAAGACGCGGCCACCACGCAGGGTGAGTCCATCGAGTGGCAGACCCCGGAGCTGACCGGCGCCATCATGCGGGATGATTCCGCCACCCATGCCTGGAAAAAGGAAGCCACCTTTACTTCGGAGGCCCAGGCTGAGGCTTATATCAAGGCGCGGCTGGGGATCACCGCATGAGAACGGCCAGTATCGAGATAGGCGGAAAGGCGCACCTGCTGTGCTTTTCCGCCCGGGTGGTCCGGGCAGTAACGGAACGCTACGGAGGCGTGGAGCGCATTGACACGGCGCTCTCAGCCGATGACCCGCTCAAGGCACTGGATGAGGCGGTGTGGCTGCTGTCGACCATGATGGACGGCGGCGCCCGGTATGCCAAACTAAACGGGCTGGAAACCGCGCCTCCGCTAACAGCGGATGAGCTGCTGGACGTGATGGATCTGAGCGATTTCGGCCAGCTCCGGACAAAAATCACGGAGGCAGTAGTCTCCGGCAGAGAGACCCACGTGGAGGCGGACCCCGGAAAAAACGCGGAAACCACTCCGGCGGCCCCTTAGCGCCGGAGTGGTTTTTATGGTATGGCATGGCCGTCGGCCTGTCTTACACCGAGGCGCTGGATGTGCCGTTCGGAGAGCTGCTGGACTATATCGCCATTGAGCAGATCAAGCGGGAGGGTTTTGCCCCCAAGCACGCTTTGACAGATGACGAAATTATCCCAAATGTGAGGTGATACAATGGCGGCTGATATTGGCCCGAAAATCGGCATTGACGGCGAAAAGGAATTTAGAGAGTCCCTGCGTGCCATGGGACAGCAGCTCAAGACCCTTGGAACGGAGATGAAGGCGGTGACCTCCGCCTTTGACGTTGACAACGACAGCCAGAAAAAGCTGGCGGCGCAGTCCGACGTGCTGAACCGGCAGTTGGAAGTCCAGCAGCAGCGCCTGGGCGAGGTGCAGAAGGCACTGGACTACGCCAAGGCCAACTACTCTGAAAACAGCAGCGAGGTGCAGCGGTGGCAGCAGGCTTTGAACAACGCCACCACCGATGTAAACCGCACGAAAAAGCAGCTCAACGAGCTGGAGACCGGCGTAGAAAACGTGGGCGACGCCATGGACGGCGCCGGACAGAAAACCAGCGTTTTTGGCGATGTGCTGAAAGCAAATCTGCTGGGCAGCGCTATCGTGTCCGGCATCAAGGCGGTAGCCAGCGGGATCAAGTCCCTCATCAGCGGCGCTATTGAGGGCTACGGCGAGTATGAGCAGCTGGTTGGCGGCGTGGAAACGCTGTTTGGCAGCTCTGCTGACACGGTAATCAAAAACGCGGAGAACGCCTACAAAACGGCAGGCCTTTCCGCCAACGCCTATATGGAGACTGTGACCAGCTTCTCCGCGTCCCTGCTCCAATCCATGGGCAACGACACGGAGGCGGCGGCTAAAAAGGCGGATCAGGCGCTCACGGATATGTCCGACAACGCCAACAAGATGGGCACGGACATGCAGTCCATCCAGAACGCTTATCAGGGCTTTGCCAAGCAAAACTACACCATGCTGGACAACCTGAAACTGGGCTATGGCGGCACGAAGGAGGAAATGCAGCGGCTGATCGACGATGCCAACGCTTTGAATGCCGCGCAAGGCAACTACACCAATTACAGTATCGAAAGCTATGCGGACATTGTGGACGCCATCCACACGGTCCAGACGGAAATGGGGATCACCGGTACCACGGCACTGGAGGCATCCACCACCGTGGAGGGCTCTATCAACTCCGTGAAGGCGGCATATCAGAATTTTGTCACGGGCCTGGGCGATCAGAACGCCGATATCGGTGCTCTGACCGAAGAACTGATCCAGACTGCTGGTACCGTGGCGGAAAACGTGCTGCCGGTGATTGAGAACGTGGTCAAAAATATTGCGGAAACCGTAAAAAAGCAGGGGCCGGATATGATCACAAAATTCGTGGCATACGCTACGGAAAAGCTTCCGGAAGTGCTGAAGCTGGGCATTCAGTTGATCGTATCTCTGGTAAAGGGGCTGGCTCAAAATCTGCCGGAACTGCTCCGGGGTACGCTGGCGCTGGTAGATACCATCATCAGTGCCTTTCTGGATTCCCTGCCGGACATCATCGAGGTCGGCAAGGACATCGTCCGGGGGCTTTGGGAGGGTATCAAGGCTATGGCCAGCTGGATCGGAGAAAAGGTCTCCGGCTTTGTCGGCGGCCTCGTGGACGGCGTCAAGGGCGTGCTGGGGATCCACTCGCCCTCCCGAGTGTTTGCCGGAATCGGCCAGAATATGGCGCTGGGCCTTGGTCAGGGCTTTGAGCGGCAGATGCAGAGCGTCACCGCCGGGATCCAGGACGCCATCCCCACGCCGACGGTGGACACCGTCTACAATGCCGCTGCCGGCCTGGTGAACGGACTTGCGGCACAGAGCGCCGGAAGCCCCGGCGGCAGCTATACAATCAACCTCATCCTGCAAAACGGCCAGCAGATCGCCAGCTGGCTTCTGCCTGATCTGCGAGACGCGGCCAGAAGCAACCCGGAGGTGGCAACGGCATGACACAGTTGATTATCAACGGCATTTATCTGCCGGAAACCAGCAGGGACAAGTATCAATGCTATCCCGGAGAATTGTCTGTTAACGTGCAGATGATCTCCGGCCGGACAGTACAGGAAGTCCGGGGCCATGTGCAGATGATCACATGGAGCTACGATTACATGGGCAACGCCCTCTGGCGGCAGCTGGCAGCGGTGCTGCGCTCCGGCAAGGCGTTTCCGGTGGTGTATCTGCCGGACGATTCTGACACCATGGCCACCGGCACGTTTTTAGTGGAATCCATGACACAGCCAACCTACGCCTTCTCCCGGAATGGCGTAGGGCTGTGGCACAATGTAGGCTTTACGCTGCGGGAGGTGACGCCGCATGATTAAAAGCGGGCAGGCGTATCATGCGGCGATCACAGGAGACGCGCGGCGGGTACTGCTGCGGGTGGTCATTGACATCATTTCCCCGGACATCGTGTTCGGTGCCGGGGATACCTCCGGGCAGATTCCGTGGAGCAAGCCGGAGCAGCTCCACGATAAGGTTTTTGGAAATCCCGCCAAGTACGCTACGTTAGAGCGTGACCGGTGGGCGCTGGATGGGACGTGGGACCTTCTCCCGGACGATCCCGCTCAGACGGTGGGCCAGATGAGCTACATCGGCAGCGTGCTTTCCGGCGCGGACGGGACGTTTTCCGCGCCGCCGTGGGTGGAGCTGCAATTCTCCGGCGTGTCTGTCTTGCAGGCGTGCTCCGTATATTTCCCGGACAATGACTATGACGGCCTTCCGGAGGATTTTACGGTGGAGATCAAGCAGGGCGGCACGGCGTACCACACACGGACGTACACCGGCAACACAGCTTCCTTCGTATCGCTGGAGGGCTTCACGGTCAACAACCCTGACGCCATCCGGGTGACGGTGACCAAATGGTCCCGCCCCGGGCGGCGGATGCGAGTGGTGGAGATCGTCCCCGGCGTATATGAGGCGTGGGACGGAGGCATGATCGCGGAGTTCAACGTCAAGCAGCAGGGCAACATCGCGGCCACGGCGCTGCCATATGGAACGTGCACCCTCAAGATCGACAATCTTTCCCGGCGGTTTGAGCCGCGCAGCAAAAACGGACTGTTTCAGTCCATCGAGGAGCGGCAGGGCATCGACGTATCGTTGGGCGTTCGGCTGGCGGACGGAACGGACGAATATAAGCGGCTGGGGATCTTCTATCAGTTTTCCGGCGGGTGGAAAACCGGCGACAACGGCCTGACGATGCAGTGGAATCTGGTGGACATTATTGGCCTGCTGGCAAATCGGGAATTTCTGGCACCTGCCACGCTTCCCACTACGCTGGGCGGGTGGATCGGCGCTCTGGCGGCCCAGCTAGGCGTGAATTTCAAGGACCGCTGGCACGTGGACCCGGATTTCACGGCCCTGCCGGTGACGGTGCGGACGGCAGAGGATGTGCAGGGAAAAAAGTGCGGGGACATCCTCCGCTGGGTGTGCCAGGCAACCGGCACATGGCCCCGGGCGGACGCCTCCACCGGAGACCTGACCGCCGAGCCGCTGTGGAGCGAGGGCAACAAAGTGATACTGGACAACCTCAACGGCTACCCGGTTATGAAGGCCAACGGGGACGTGGCGGCGCTGATCTTTACCCTCAACGATGGGGCAGGCACAAAATACATTGTGTCCGGCAATGCCACATCGTCTAGCGAGACGGTGAGCATCGACAATCCATTCATCAAAACGGAGGCGCAGGCGCTGGCGGCGGCGCGGCTGATCCTTTCCACCTACGGCGGCAACGTGCTGGATCTGACGGGCCGGGGCGATCCGTCCTCCGAGATCGGAGACGTAGAGACGGTGTGGCTGGACGAAAGTCAGGCCACCACGGCACGGCTGACGATGCAGACGTTCCAGTTTTCGGGCGGCGTCATGCAGGGATGCCAGAGCCAGCTGTTACAGGCGGACGGCAGCTTCCTGTATCAGGGGCGGGAGATCATCACCACACCCGGCACATGGAAAGCCCCGGCTGGGAAGAAATCTCTGCGGGTCATCCTTGTGGGCAAGGGTGGAGACGGCACCCGCGGCCAGGACGGCACGTGGGACGCTGCCGGCGCGGGCGGCGTGGACGGTCTGGGCGGTCTGGTATGGGCCGGAACCATCAACATCAACGATGGGCAAGAGTTCCCAGTGACCTTTGGCGAAAATACAACCTTCGGGGCGTATTCCTCCGCCAACGGAAAGCGCTACGATAACGGCTACACGGACGTGGCCAGCGGCGACAGCTTCGCCCGGACGGGCGTGGCGAAGCCAAGGCCGGGGACCGGGGACGGCGGGGCCGGCGGCAAGGGCGGTGAACAGGGCCGGCGGCAAAAAATAACATGGGAAGATGAAGGCGGTTTTTCTCACAGCTATTGGAAAATCTACAGTTATCCTGGCGTTGGTGCGGATGGCGCGATGGGCGCTTCCGGCTGCGCGGTGGTGTATTACAGCAAGTAGCGGTCCGATTCGGACACGGAGGAATTATGGCTTTTGATTTTTCAACATTGGTGACGGACCGGACGCTTGAGGATGTGTCGAATAAGACCGCAAAGGGTTTTTACAATGCCACTGATTTCAACCGGGTAGATGCGTGTCTGGAGGATCTGGTGGCCCGGCTGCGTAGGATAGGCTACAACGTGCCGGTGTATGAACGGGTGAAAATTGAGCGGGCGGTGACGCCCAGTTCCCGTCTGCCGGAGGGGTATGCGGAAGTGCAGTATATCCAAAGCAGCGGGACGCAGTATGTCGATACCGGGTTCAAGCCAAACCAAGATTCGCGTGTACTCATAAAACTATCTACGTCGGAAACCGGTAGTCATACAGTGTTTGGGGCAGATATTGATTGGGTTGATAATGGCTTTGCGCTTGGCGTTGGATTTACCCATTACGGAAAAGAAACCGGAACGATTTCCGGGTTGAATAACGGATCTCCGCATGAGGTGGATTTCAATAAAAACATCATCTCTATGGACGGATCAACTGTTCTGGCTATGGGGGCTTCGACATTTTCCGTCCCACACAATCTGGCGCTTTTTGCAAATAACCGCGCCGGAGGGATTCAGGAAAAAACAACGATGGCGCTCTATTATTGCCGGATTTATGACGGCAATACCATCATTCGGGACTATATCCCCTGCAAAAACGCTGGCGGGGCGGTGGGGCTTTACGATCTGATCGGGCAGAAGTTTTACGGCAACGCCGGAACCGGCAGCTTCACAGCGGGGCCGGTGGTAGAACGACCTAAAGACCCCAACGAGGGGCTGGACCCCTACACATGGTACAAAAGCGATGTGCCCACGGCATCCCTGCTGGCCCGCTACCGGGCCAACGTGGCGGCGGTGCGGGCAGTGCTGCGGCTGCCGGAGGGGACGCCGGGGGTGCCAGAGACCATGCGGCGGCTGACAACGGCGGAGGCCAACAGCATCGAGGCGATTTTGCTGGCCTTGAATTCTATTTTAAGTAAAATCCACACAGCCGTCTGCCACTGCGGCGTGACGGTGTGCGGGAGCAAAGGAGTGAGAGCATGAGAGACCGAACACCCACGAAAGCCCTTGAAAACGGTGCGCTGCGCTACGGCGTTTACGCGGAGGACGGTAGTCTGCTGCGCCATGAGTATCTGGCTCTGGAGGATGATCCCGCAGACCCCGGCACGGAACTGAGGAAGTCCACGTTGCTGCAGGATTCCACAGAGGTATCCCTTTTCGGCAGCGCGGCGGACCGGACGGTGGATGAGGCCTTCGCGGGCATCGCGGGTCAGCTGAAGCTCATCAAATCTGACATGGCGGCCATCACCCTGACGGTGCAGGATACCAACGGCAAGCCAATCCCGGATGCGTTGGTGCAGGGCATCCTCAGCGAAAACGGACAGGCAGTGTACACAGACGCCAATGGCGTGGCCACCGGATACATCGGCGAGGGACAACAGGTTGTGAAAGTCAGCGGTTATGCAGACGTGGAGGACTACTCCGAAACCCTGACCGTAGTTAAAGGAACGAACATCTCAAAAACGTGGAAATTGACAACAAATAATTTTTTGAGCGTAAAGTCCAGCCGCTCTGTAAAGTTTACTGGGAATGTGAGTACGATTGATTATTCCGTAACTTCAGGAGGCGGTGGCGGTGGCGCAGGATATGGATATCCCGGCGGAGGCGGTGGAGCAGGAGGCGGCACCATCACAAAGACAGGCGTCGAAATATCACCTAATACAGTATATCCAGCGACTGTTGGAGCTGGCGGGAAAGGCGGAACATACCTCGATTATGATGGGCATCCGGGCGGTCAATCATCCTTTATGGGAGATGCCCCTGCTGGCGGAAATCCCGGGCTATCTCCGGTCCGGGGGGGCAGTGGTGAACCCGGTGGCATCGGGGGAAGCGGATCTCAAGGCGGTGGAAGCGGCGGAAATGGCGGCAGTAATTCTGATAACGGCTCAAACGGTAGCAATGCTACTGCAACAGCGTTTACCTCTTTTGCCGAAACAAAATCCCTTGGTGGCGGCGGCGCTGGAGGAGAAGGCAAAAATTATAGCGGTACCAGTGCGACAGATGGCATTGTCGGCGGTGCAGCCAATACTGGCGGAGGCGGCAGCGGAGGCTATGGTGCCGGAAAAGATAAAGATGGTGATTACAATACCAGCTCTGGCTCTTATGGTTATTCCGGTTACATCGGCATCCGGATGCACCTGAAATCCGCGGCGTAAAGGAGGCGGCCTATGGAATACTGCATCGTAGAGGACGGCGTGATTGTCAACATGATCGTGGCCGAGGCGGACTTTGCCGCAGAGATCGGGGCGCTGCCGGGGTATGACGGCGCGGCCATCGGCGGGGCGTACACACCGCCTCCCCCAGAGCCGGAGCCGCCTACCACGGACGAGCGGCTTGAGAAGCTGGAAGCGGAGAACAGCAAGCTGAAAAGTCAGCTCCAGATGCAGGCACAGCAACAGGAATTCCTGGAAAACTGCTTGTTAGAGATGGGCGATGTTGTTTATGCGTGAGTTTTGGGCCGGTCTGGCCCTGAACCTATATTTTTACTTATCGAAAGGAGATCAAGAAATGATGGCTATGTTATATGCGAGCAAGATTTGCATGGAGGCAATCAACCCCAAGACGAAAAAGCCTTGGGAGTTTGCGGATGTGCCCCCGAAGCTGAAGAAGCAGGTGGCGGACATCCTCATCAACGAGTGCGGCTTGCCGGAGCTGGTGCCTGCGGAGTTTGGGGGCACCGCGAAGGTGGAGTAACAAAAAAGCCGCCCAGCGGGCGGCGTAGAAAATTGACAAAGCAAGGCGAATCGTGTATGATGGGGTTCGCCAGTAAGAACGGTACGGTTGTTTCCCCGTAAAGGGGGGTGACCGCATGAGCACAGCAGAAACCATTGCGTTACTTATGCTTGTGATTGCGGCTATCAAATTAGGCGTTGACCTAAAGAAATAACCGCCACCTAAATCGGCAGCGGCTTTTCTACGGATTCTAAATCTGTTGGGGAACGACCTGCACCGACCAAAGTGAGCCGTCCTTACTGGCCCCATTATATACATGCCAACGCCGCTTTGTCAAGGATGACAAGGCGGCTTTTTTTGATCGGAAAGCATATAGACGCCTTAAAACTGCAACTTTTAAGGAGTGTGTTATGACGGAGACGATAATCTGCGCCCTCATCACAGGGGGGCTGACGCTGATGGGCGTGCTCATCGCCAACGGCAAACAGCAGGCGATCACGGACACCAAACTGGACGAGCTGACCCGCGAGGTGCGGGAGCACAACAACTTTGCCCAGCGGGTGCCGGTGATCGAGGAACAGATTAAAGTAATCAATCACAGGATTCAGGATCTGGAGCATGTGAGCGACCGATGAAAGGAGGAGACATGGAAAACATCAAGAAACGGCTGGGGAATCTGCTTGCGGTGAAGTCTCTGGTGACCATCACCCTGACGGTGGTGTTCGCGGTGCTGGCCCTGCGGGAGAGCATCAGCGGCAGCGAGTTTTTGACCATCTTCACGGTGGTCATCGGGTTCTATTTCGGGACCCAGCGGGTAGCGGAGGACAAGAACAGTTGAAAACGGTTGGAGAATCAACCGAATTTTGAAAGGAGTACATATTATGGAAAAGAAGTTTGCTGACATTATCAATGAGGGCTGCAAGGCTGGCAAAACCATCGAGGCCATCAACGCAGAGCTGAAGGAGGCCGGTGCCAACTTCCACCTGAATCCCGACGGCGGCGTGGCCAACTGGACCGAGGCGGAGATGGCCGAGGGCTTCCGGCCCGGTGCGCCTGCAGAGGACGTCAAGCACCTGCATGACTATATGCGGCGTGACCCCGCCAAGGCCAACACCGAGGAGGAGGTCTGGGTCCCGGAAGGCCATTACCGCATTACCTTTGACGAGGACGGCCACGCCACCAAGGCCGTGAGAATCAATGGTTGATACGTTCGACTGCGCCCGTGCGCAGATCTACCACAACACCGCCAAGCTGACCCCGGCCCAGATCAAGGCCAAGACCGGCTGCACCCACATCATCAACGGCTATCTGTTCAACGGCAAGTTTCAGCCGGTGGGCTGGACGGTGATCGACGGCAAGGTCATCAGCCGGGACGCGTATCAGGACTGGGGCGTGTCCATTGGCAGTGACGGCAAACCGCAGATGCTGACGGACCGGGGAGGATCTTTCCTCTCCGGCGTCCCGATCCTCAAGGGCGGGTCCAAGCTCTACCGGGGCCTGACCGCCGACGTGGCCCGGCCTGCTGCCCGGACGGCGGTGGGCTGGATGCCCAACGGCAAGGTATGCCTGTGGTGCGACAAGGCCAGCCTGACCCGTGAGCAGCTCCAAAACAAACTGCTGGGGCTGGGCGTGGTGGATGCCCTCATGCTGGACGGCGGCGGCTCCACCCAGGGTATTTTCCCCGGCGGGAAGGTGACCAGCTCCAGGAAGGTGCCTACGCTGCTGCTGTTTTGGGAGCGGTCGGCAATTAAGGCGGAAGATCAAGCCCTCGCATGGGGGAAGTCTCACGGCCTGCTGACGGACGCCAACGCCGGGGAGACCGTGACCCGCGCCGACATGGTTTGGGCGCTGTATCAGATCTGGGGGGATAACCATGGTTGAGATCCACGCTTACAGCAAAGCCGCCTCCGGGGGCAAGCAGCTCTCCGCGCATTTCAAGGTGCGGGAGTTTGCGTGTGGAGACGGGTCTGACGCTGTTTTGGTGGCGCCCCGGCTGGTGATGGTGCTGGAGACCATTCGCGCCCACTTCGGCGCTCCGGTGGTCATCCACAGTGGCTACCGCACGCCGCAGTACAATGCCAAAGTGAACGGCGCGGCTCACAGCCAGCACTGCTATGGCATGGCGGCGGATATTTCCGTCAGCGGCCAGAAACCGGAGACGGTGGCGGCCTTCGCCCGGACGCTGATGCCCGATTTGGGCGGCGTAGGCATCTACGCCAAGAAGGGCTTTACCCACATCGACGTGCGAGAGAAACGCTCCGACTGGACGGGCTAAACATCTGAAAGGAGGGCCAGAAGATGGCAACAACATCCACGCGGTTAATCCGCGCTCTGCAAGTCTGGATAACCCATGGAAAAAACAAACCGAGAGATCCGGGCGCTGTTGTCATCCATGGCCCCGGCCCGAGCGGCGCAGGCCGTCCGGCTGGTAGGCTTGCCGCCTGACGAGGAAACGGCGGTGCTGGCGGTGGATGTCCACGGCCAAAGCTGCCTACAGGCGGCGGCGCTGCTCCACGTCAGCGTGGACGGGTTGGCCAAGATCCGGCGGCGCGCCTACGCCAAAATCGCGGATGATATGCAGGGATAAAGAAAAGCCGTGTCCGAATCGGACACGGCTTTCCTTATTTTTTTCCCCGCTTTTTCTTGCGCTGCGCCATAAAATCCTTGTCCAAGCGGTTGACTGTGGTAGGTGCTTTTCGGGTCCCTTGTCTGATTTGGGTGCGCTCCTGATGCCATTTTATCCGGAGCCTGTCACACTCCTCAGAGCATGTGATTCGAGGGGTTCCGGGGGAAATCGGTTTTCCACAAATCACGCAGACTTTTTGACCTCTTCGCGGCTTCTGTGCCCGCAGCTCATAATAATTATTTTCCTCGTTCCATTTTTTGGATGCCTCGCGGTCCGCCTGACGATATGCTCCCGGGGCACAGTCTTTACAGTACCGCTGGCGCGCCGAATTGACAATATACTCTTTCCCGCAGATCGTACAATGGTCAATACTGCCAAGAGGCCGGATTGTTCCGCTTTTGTGGCATCGTGCAGCTGACTCTTTTTTGCGGATGGCCCGGCAATTAGGGCAGTACCAAGCCCGAGGGCCACCGTCAAAGATCGCACCACACTCGCGGCAAGTCCGTGGGCGTATGGTGGTAGATCTCTCTGCCGCAAAACACTCCGCACATACACGCTGCTCAACTTTGGTGGCGGGGAACAGCTTCCCGCATTTTATGCACGCCTTGAGCCGCATATTTTAGCCCCGCGTGTATAGCCCTACGGCTTGCGCCAGCAAAATCCGCAAATAGTCCGGGCAAGCGCTTGCCCCAGATTCCCAATTCTCCACCGTCCGGCGCGGGATACAGAAGCGCTGGGCAAAAGCAACCTGAGACAAGCCAGTGGCTGCTCTGATCTCGCGGATCGTAATATGAGCCACATCCCACAACGCTCCCAAAGACTGGATCCGATCATCCGGGATGTCAGCGCCTTCCGGATCTCCCCAGATGTCAGATAGCGCCCAGTCTGATACATACATGTCCCGGTCTTGGTCGGCAAGTGCACCGAAAAAGAGGGTGCTGAACTGCTTGTCAGTCATGGTATATCCTCCTTAATTCAGTTCATCAACAAAGACAACCATATCTTCGTCAGGGACAAGGACTCCGTCCTCGTCATATTTGATGCAAGCGCCATCTTCGCAGGTGCTGTTGTTGGCCATTTCGATGCAATAATCAACATCCTCAACGGTATAAGTATCAGTTTCCTCATCATAGGGCAGGGAACCGGCGGTAAAATAATCGCGGCTCCAGTCCGGATCGTATCCGGAACCATTCCAGCGCTGGATCTTGATCTCTACGGTTTTCTTTCCATCAGTAATTTTCATTTTATTTTCCTCCTGGGCTTTGCCCCTCTTGTTGTTATTATAATACCACCAATTTAGTGGTATGTCAAGAGGAAAAAGCAAAAAATACAAAATATTTTTTGGGCAGTTTGAGGGCAGAATACAGGCAGTTTCCGGGCAGTTTGGCTGTCCGGATTTTTTGTATCATATACGTGTAAAGGAGGCGCACACAATGTACGAGCGGCTTTTGGCCTGCGGGTATCCGGCAGAGATGGCGCGAGAGATCATAGCGCGGACCGACCCGGCGGAGCTGGAACGATACGTGCGCATGATTGAGCTTTTATACGATGACCGGAGGGAATATGTATAACCATTTCAACCCCAACCCCTGCGGGAAAAATGTGGGGGATTGCACCGTGCGGGCAATCGTAAAGGCTACCGGCAAGGATTGGGGCGAAATTTATTTGCGGCTCTGTATCCAAGGGTATCTGGATGGGGATATGCCGTCGGCAAACGCTTGTTGGGGGAGGTATCTCCGCAGCATCGGATATCGGCGGTATATCGTGCCGGACACTTGCCCAGACTGCTACACGGTTGGGCAATTTGCGGAGGATCACCCAAAAGGCACCTATATTCTGGCGCTGTCCGGTCATGTGGTCTGCGTCTGCGACGGCATGATCTGGGACAGCTGGGACAGCAGCAATGAGAACATCTTGTATTACTGGGTCAAGGAGGATGACTAAAATGGCTTACACACCTTACGGATGGCAAAATCCCTATTACGCACCGCCTATGCCGGATAACCTCATGCAGATGCGCCAGCAGCAGATGCAGCCCATGACGCCCCAGATGCCGCAGGCTCCGCAAAACCCGGTGGCGCAGAGCGGCGTCCAGTGGGTAGCCGGTGAGAAAGAAGCCCGCAACTGGATGATCGCGCCTAACGCCGCCGTGGCGTTGTGGGACAGCACGGCCCCAACGGTATATCTCAAGCAGGCGGACGCCAGCGGCAAACCGTCCCTTAAAATTTATGACCTCGTAGAGCGCTCTCAGACGCCGCCTGCCGCACCGCAGGCTAAGGCCGTGGATTTTGTCACGCGGGAGGAGTTTGACCGTCTGGCGGCGATTGTGGGCGAAATTCGGGGCAAAGAAAAGCCCGCGAAGAAAGTAAAGGAGGCTGACGCTGATGGCTAATCCTTTTTTTAAGGCCATGGGCGGCGGTCAGATGCCGGGGCCGATGGGCCAATTCCAGCGGCTCATGCAGCAATTTAACCAGTTCCGCGCCACGTTTCAGGGCGATCCAAAAGCGGAGGTGGAAAAGCTGCTGCAATCCGGCAAAATGAGCCAGCAGCAGTTAAACCAGCTGCAAGAAATGGCAAAGCAATTTGAGAGCTTTTTGCGGTAATCAAAATCGTGGCCACGATTTGATTGATAAAATTTTGAAAGGAGAGATATTATGTCTCTATCTGACGGTATGCCGACGATGACCATGCCTGTGGCTCCCGCCAACACCTCCGGCAGCGGAAACGGCTTTGGCTGGGGCGGTGACGGTGCATGGTGGATCATTATCCTGTTTTTGTTTGTTTTTTGCGGCTGGGGCGGCAACGGCTGGGGCAACAACGGCGGCAATGGCGGCGGCGTGGTCGACGGCTATGTGCTGACCTCTGACTTTGCCAATGTCGAGCGCAAGATCGACAGTGTAAATCAGGGCCTTTGCGACGGATTTTACCAGCAGGCGCAGCTTGTCAACGGCACCAACATGGCGATGGCAAACGGCTTTGCACAGGCCGAGCTTTCCCGCAGCAACCAGCAGGCGGCTCTCATGCAGCAGTTGACTGCCATGCAGATGCAGGCCCAGCAGTGCTGCTGCGACCAGCGGGCCGACACGGCACAGCTCCGGTATGACATGGCTACGCAGGGCTGCGACACCCGCAACACCATCCAGACCGCAACGCGGGACATCATCGACAACGCCAACAGCAACAGCCGCGCGATCCTCGATTTCCTGACCCAGAGCAAGCTGCAGGATCTCCAGAGCGAGAACCAGGGTTTGAAGCTGGCCGCATCTCAGGCGGCACAGAACAGCTATCTGGTGTCTCAGCTCCGTCCTTCTCCCATCCCGGCCTACACGGTGCAGAATCCCTATTGCTGCAACCAGTTTGCCGGATGCGGTTGCTGACAACTGCATAGCGTAGCTTTTTCGTGATCTCACGAAAATGTTCGGCCCCATGCCGATACTAAACCAAAGCGGCGGGGCAATAGCCCTGCCGCTGATTTTATGAAAGGAGTTTTTTATGCCTGAATACACTGCTGTTGCCGCGCAAACTGTAGCGGCAAACCAGAACGTGCTTTTTACCGAGGCACCGATCCCTTGCACCAAGGGCCTTGTGACGCACCGCGCAGGCTCCGGCCTGCTTAACCTCCGTGGTAACTGTTCTCAGTGCCGCGTCCGCTATAAAGTGGACTTTATCGGCAATATTGCCGTAAGCACCGGCGGAACCCCCGGCCCCATCTCCGTTGCCATTGCGGTTGACGGTGAGCCGCTCCCGTCCTCCGTTGCGACGGTGACGCCCGCAGCGGCGGGGGCATTTTTTAACGTGGCTGCATCCGAGTACGTTGACGTTACAAAGGGCTGCTGCGCGTCGCTGTCTATCCGCAACGTTAGTGGCGAGGACATTGACGTGAGAAACGCGAACCTTATCATTACCAGAGTTTGCTGAGAAAGGAGAACACAATGGGAATGAAATCTATGTATGAACTGCGGGATATGCTCTGCAAAGAGCTTGATGAACTGATCCGCAAGGGCGAACTGGGTGCCGGTGATCTGGATATCGCTCACAAGCTGACGGACACCATCAAAAACATCGACAAGATCGAGGCGATGGACGAGCGCGGCTATTCCGGGCGCTATCTGGACGATGATCTGCGTGGCTACAGCCGTGGCAGCTCCTATGCCCGTCGGCATTACGTCCGAGGCCATTACAGCCGCGACGACGGCCGGGAGGCCATGCGCCGTCAGCTTCGGGATATGCTGGACGATGCCGATGATGATACCATTCGTAGCGCGATCCAGCGCTGCATGGACGCCGTGGAGGGATAAGGGGGTGCGGCCCCATGATCGATGAGCAGGAGTTGTCCTTGTGGATCAAACGGCTGGAGGCTGAGCCGTCCAGTTGGAAAAACTATGAGCGGTTGTCGATCCTTTACGCGATCCGATCTCAGCTCAACCTTACCGCATCGGCGGAAAAAACTTTGACCAGACGGGACATGCTACTCCGCTGGAAAATGGATTTTACCAAGGCAGAAGCGGAAAAATGGGCGGCGGGGTTGGAAAACTCTGACGGCACCACTGGCCCGCACTGGCCTATTGAGCAGACCAGCGCTTTGGCGGACAGCATGGGGATCTCTCCAGAGCAGGTACCCCCGTGGTGCTGGTGGATCACCGTAAATATGATGTACGCCGACTACAGCGAGGTAGCGCTGCACTATGGGATCAAGACCGTTGGCTTTTTTGGCGAGATGGCGCAAGCATTTTTGTTTGACAAAGACGGTCCTGGTTTTCGGGACAAGCTGGCTGCCTACTATTTCGGTATCGTCCAAGCGGGAAAGTAGGGCCGACTGTGTTCGGAACTGTGTTCACACATCCCCTTATAACCGTTTCTATCCGGCTCTAACAGCCAGTTAAAAACAGCGAAAAACCGTTGAAATTGCAAGCATTACAAGCAATTCCAACGGTTTTTCATTTGGCGCGGAAGGAGGGATTTGAACCCTATTCTTTCTGACTGTTTTCAACAGCCTGCGGGTTTCTGTGTTCAAAACTGTGTTCAGCCGGAAAATATGTGTTCAGAAGCCTTTCTCCATCTTTTCCGCAGCGGCCTTCAGCTGGCCGTCCCGGACGTGGGTGTAGATGTCCATGGTGGTGGACAGCTGGGCGTGGCCAAGGAGCACCTGCGCCGTTTTAGGATCCACGCCGCTTTCCAGCAGGGCGGTGGCGTAGCCGTGGCGGATCTGGTGCGCCGTGACGGTGACGCCGCTGGCATCCCGGTAGGCATCGTACAGCGAGGTAAAGTGATCGTTTGTCAGGAGGCTGCCGTCCGGCTCCGCGAACAGGTAGCCTTTCCCCAGCTTTTTGGGGAGCAGCTTAGCCAGCGCCGGAAGAAGCGGAACGTCCCGGCATCCGGCGTCAGACTTCGGCTGCTTGATGTGGGGCGAGTTGCCTACATGATACACGGATTTTTTGATGTGCACAAGATTTTTCTTTCGGTCGATGTCGGCGCCGGTGAGGGCCAGCGCCTCACCACGGCGGCAGCCGGTGTAATAAACGAGGAAGGCGAACAGGCCGAAGGGGAGGCCTGCGCCTTTTTTTATGAGTTCAATCTGCTCCGGAGGGGGCGCGTCCCGGTGGGTCTGCGTCAGATTCCGGGGCGGCTTCACGGCGCTGGCCGGGTTGTAGCTTATAACGCCATCCACTTCGGCTTTGCGGAAGATCTGGCGGATGATCTGCAACTGGGTCACCACGGTTTTCCGGGCGCGGGTGGCGGCGAAGTCCTTGATATACTGGTCGATCTCCTTCGCGGTGATCTCGCCGGGTGCCCTCCCGGCAAATTCCGTCTTGGCCCGGGCCAGCGCCGGACGGTAGCTTTTTTGGGTATTGTGCTCTAAGGTCGGTTCGATCTCCGACCACCATGCGTCTGCGATTTTCTCAAATACGGCGGCTTTTTCCGTTTCGATGCGGTCCGCCTCCCGGTCAAAGGCCTTGACCTTCTCCCAGACCTCTTTGTCGGTCTTCCCCCGGAAGGCCTTACGCTTGCCGTTGATCCGGAGGATGGTCTCGTGGAGGCCGTCAGGCCGGACGTAGTATTTCGGGTATCTTGCCATGGGTTACTCCCGCCAGAAGCCGATCTGGACGCAATGGAAGTCCAGATACAGCGCATACATGGCAACCAGACACAGGAGCACCAGCAGAGCGGCAATAATCCGGTTCCGGATGCGGACGCCCTGCTCCATCATCGTAATGATCTGCCGTTTATTGGACAAGCGCTTTTCAAGGCCGACTTTTTCAGCCTGCAAGGTTTCTTCGGTGGCTGTATAGTGATCCCCGATGTCAAAAAACTCATCTATGGAAATCCCCAGGACAGCGCAGATCGGCCCTGCGGTATTGATGGACGGCGCTTTTGACGCATTTGCAAAAAAGTTGTTGACGGTAGACAGCGGCACACCCGATTTGTCCGCGATGTCTTGAGCCGTCATGTGCAATGCGGCTTTTTTATCTCTGCATAAGTCTTGAATCGTCAAAAAATCACCATCCTGTGTCAAATTTCCCAATATGGGCAGATAAAGTCTCAAATTCGATCCGGCAGTATATTGCCCATTTCCCCAATTTGGGCATTGCGCTGCCCAGCCCATTTGGGGTACGGTTTTCTTGCGGACAGGCAGACGCCCCCTCTGCCGGAAACGCAAAGTGCCCCCGCCGCTTGTTGCAGAGGCGATGGGGGCACTTACTTATTCATCTTCGTCCGACGTCTCAGCAACAGGACGTTCCGGATTTTTGAGTTTTCTGCGGATGTACACGCCCCAGCCAATCAAAGCGGCTCCCACGAGGCACGTCAACCATGCCGTTTCCGGATCTTTGACGCCATAGGCCGCGCCGCTTATGAGAAACAGTACGCCCCAGACGATCTTTGCCCGGAATCGGGGGCGGCGCTGGGGAGCGCTGTTTTTTGCGCCGCTGCCAATTTTGTGCTCCGTCACATGGGACAGGCCACCGGGAAGCGTGACGGTTTCCCGGACGGTGCCCTTGGCGGTTTTGGCGACGCGGTAGCGTTTGCTTCCGACGCTGTACCCTATGCCGGATTTGCTAAAGTTCAGGCGAAACGGGCCTGCTTTTACGCTTTTGCGATATCTCCAGCCCATAGGTCAGTGGACGCACTTGTCGCAGGGCGTCAGACCCATGCCGGTGGCGGTGCTGTAAGGCACTTCCCAGTAGGTGCCGCCGTTGCAATGGGGATCGCTGTGGTATTTGCTGCCGGTGCGGGTGATGTAGGTAGGCTTGGATGCCTCCGGATGTGTCAGCACCACGGTAGCGGTGGAGCCGTCCCACGCCACCTGAAGGCCCAGAGACTCCGCCAGAGCGCGGGCGGGGATATAGTTCGTTCCGGCGAACATGAAGGGCTCCACGGTGTTGCCCTTGGCGTCCCGCAGATCCAGTACCTGACCGTCCAGAGATACCTTGATATCACGGTATTCGATCTCCTGCTGCACTTTGCCGCTGGTAGCGCTTGCCGTGCCAACCAGGCACATGAGCAGCAGCGTGGCCAGAACTCCGGCTAAGAATCCTCTTTTCATGTCGTCCACATCCAATCTGTTAAAATTAGGCCCGAGGCTTGGGCCTTGAATATATGTTTGGGAGGCATCACCATGAGCAACCAGATCACCCGCACGGTGTCCGATTCGGACCGCGACCACATGACCCTGGCGCTCTATCGCCAGTTGACGCCGGAGGAGCGTGAGCAAGTCAACGCTTACCTCGCGCAGCTATTAGCATCTCGATATACTCCCGCGCCTTCTCCCGCTCCTCGCGGGTAAGCAGGTCCCAGCATTCCGGACGCTCGTCCCCTTCGGGGGACGGGCTTTTTTCTGACCCCAAAAGCGCCGCTTTGGAGATCCCAAAATAGTCTGATAATTTTTGCAGTGATGCGTCTGTTGGCTGTTGCCCTTTTTTCCAGCGGGTAACAGCTGGCTTGCTAATTCCAGCCTCAACAACTACGGCTGACGGAGATTTTCCGGCAGAATTGCATGCCTTTATGAAATTGTCATAAAACACAATTTCACACGCCCCTTATTCGGCAGAAGTTACGAAAATTAAGAAATATACGAAAGTAGCTTGACGGTTACTAAAGTTACGAGTATATTATAGCCATAGAGGACATAGCCCCAAGGACAATATACCACACCGGGGCAACGCCGTCAAGGCGGGAAAGGAGCAATTATGATCGTTAACAGAATCAAGGAGCTGCGGACGGCTGCCGGGATGACCCAGAAGGCGCTGGCGGATCAGCTGGGCGTCACCGTGCCCACGGTGAGCAAGTGGGAATTGGGCCAGCGGACTCCGGAGCTGGAGAGAGTTTTCCGCATGACGCTGATCTTCGGTGTCCCCATCGAGGAGATCGTCCAGCGGACGGAGAGCGCGTGAGAAGGGAGGAACGGACATGGCACGAGAGCGTGAGAGCTTCCGGGATCAGCTGCAATCCTTACAGGCCAAATTCCCGGAGCAGGAGGTCCTGACCAAGGACGAGGCCTGCAAGCTGCTGGGTCTGGACTGGGATGCACTGGTCCACAATGACGGCTTCCCGGCCAAGAAAGTTGGGAAGCGCTACATCATCCCCATTGTACCATTGGCACGTTGGATGGTTACATGGTAGCGCAGGAAGGAGGAAAAGACAATGGAACGAAAGTACCCGAATTTGTACCAGAGGGCAAGGCTGAGTACCGGGTTGACGCAGGAGCGTGCAGCGGAGCTGCTTGGACTGTCCCCGGAAAGTCTGAAACAGTACGAGGGCGGCAAGACGGTGCCCAAGGACGAGACGGTGGCCAAGATGGTGGAGGTGTACAGCTGCCCATGGCTGGCATTGGAGCACGCGCAGGCCACGGACACGCTGGGCGTAATGCCGGAGGTGACGCCAAGGCCTCTGCCAATGGCGAGCATCGCCCTTCGGAACCGTCTGCAAGACGCGACGGGCCGGCTGGACGCCCTGCTCCGGATCGCGGAGGACGGCGTGATCGACGAGGCTGAGCGGCCGGAGTTTGATGACATCGTCCTGGAGCTGAGGGATACCATGGCGGCCATCTATCAGGTGATCTACTCAGGCGCAAAAAAAGAACGCCCCGAGGCGGCAACCTCAGAGCGTTCAGGGGAAAAAGTGTGTGGTATTGGATCAACCACTGGATGTTTCAATTATAGCACAAGATCCACGCTGCACGCAAGCCCTAATTTTTGCCGGGAAGGGGGCGCATCCCTGTGACCGGTTGGGCAATGTTTTTCATGGTTGTCGGCGTGGCGACGGTGGCGGCGATCCCGCTGCGGATCGTGGATCGGATGGAGAGATAGTGGTATTGGCGGATTGCGAAGGGCAACGTAGATTTCCGTATAATTTGTGGAATTTGAGGTGATCGCATGAGCAATAGCGTTCCTCTGCGCCAATGGTATATAGAGCATAAAATATGCGTTTCCTGCGGACAGCGTGATGCATTCAACGGGCGCCAAAAGTGCCCAGAATGTTTAGAAAAAGCGACGCTAAATAACATAAAATACAGGAGCCTCGAAAGGGAACGCAACTATTACCAGAGAAGAAAAGAAAAGCGGGATGCCCGTATATCCGCTGGATTATGCCCAATCTGTGGCAAAGCGGCAGTAAAAGGTCAACTGTGCCTTGAGTGCTATATGAAACATCAGAGAAGGCATGAAAAAGAGAAGCAACAACGCGCATTGCGCGGAGACCCTCGTAGAGAACGTATTAAAAATGGGCTGTGTTGGTTTTGTGATTCTCCGGCTTTAGAAGGGAAAAAGGTTTGTCAAAAACACTACGACGATATTCAGGCAAGATTTCACAACAGAGGAGGGGATGAACACCCGTGGGCAAAAGACGAAGCGGTGAGGCGTGCAAAACTCAAATAGAGTCTTTCCGTGAGCATTTAGAGGACAAAGAGCTATCTGATAATACCGTAAGGGCTTACATAACTGCGATGGAACAGTTCTTTTCATCATTTGCGGAAATATCAAAGAAGAACGGCCTCGATTGGAAACGGGAACTGCAAGAAAAAGGATTGAAAGCGAAATCTATCAACATTAAGCTCAATGCCTTTAATTCGTTCTGCGGGATGGTCCACGATGATGGAAGCAAAGTCAAGACGATGCGCGTCCATCAGGCTACAGCTGTTAGTAATGTTATATCCGAACAAGACTACAAAAAGCTGCTGGATGGATTGAAAAATGATGGAAATATGCGCTGGTATTACAATATCAAGTTGCTTGCTTCAACTGGCGCCCGTGTGAGTGAGTATGTGCGGCTTAAAAAAACAGATTTTTCAAGAGGATACGCGGAAATGTGGACGAAAGGAAAAATTAGAAGGATTTACATTCCGAAGTCATTTCTGAATGAAGCTGATGGATATTATTCGAGTTTTGAGCCGGACGATTTTCTTGCCGTTGGAAGAGACGGAGGCCCAATCACGACCAGAGGCGTTTCACAAATGCTTATGACGTTCGCTGCACGGTATGGAATTGATAAAAAAGTCATGCATCCACACTCTTTTCGGCACATGTTTGCAATTCAGTTTCTGCGGCGTAATAACAACCTATCTCTGCTGGCTGATGTTCTCGGACATTCCAGCGTTTCAACAACGGCAATTTATACTCGGATGACAAAAGAGCAGCAGCAGGACGCAGTTAATAAAACAATCAATTGGTAGGTGAAAGAAATGGATATTGAAAGGCTTTACAAGAATTTTATAGATGCTGGCCAACAGCCGTGTAGCAGAGGAGATTCTCAGCGCGGAATCAAAATGCATCAGTATAGGACTGCAAAACAGCAGTTGTTTGAAGCTTTAAAAGATGACTATTTCGCTGGGAAATTATGCTCTGTTTTGGCAGATGAGCTTGTTCAAACAATTTCTGAATCAACGCAGAATCCGGAATGCTTCTGGGGATCTCCCAGAACCGCTAAGAGTAATCAAGCAATCTTTGTATATGAAAAGAATGAACGTCTGTTTGAAGAACTTCTGCGATGCTGGTTGGAAAGATAAGGGGGCAATATGGCAAGGTATGACTGCGGCTATGGGGCATGGATCCCCGGCCCGGTTTTGGACGATCCGGGGCTTCGGCCCCGGTCGCTGATCCTATACGCACGGATCGCGCGGCGGGCCAACCGGGTGGGATTCTGCTACGCAACCAACGCAACGCTGATCGAGGACATGACTGCCGTGGACGAGGACGGCTCCGTGCGGGTGCTGTCTGAGCGGACGGTCCAGTCTATGCTGGCGGAGCTGCAAGAGCGGGGACACATTCACACGGATAACGGCCCCCTTCCTCCGGATAAAAGCGGCACGGTGCGGACCGGTCGGCGGATTTATATTGGGCGCTCTCTGGCATCGGTCCCGGACGATGCGCAGGGGGGTGAAGAAAATTTCACCCCTGAAAAAATCTGCACCCCAGGGGTGAAGAAAATTTCACCCCCCTTTAAATGTATAAAAGATAATAATAAAAATACCCCTATAGCCCCCTGCGCAGATGCGCACTTCGATTTGTTTTGGTCGGCGTATCCCCGCCATGTGGACAAGCAGCGGGCGCGGAAGGCCTGGGCGAAACTGAAGCCGGACGAGGCGCTGGTGGAAACCATTCTCCGGGCGGTGAAGGCACAGGCAGCCTGTGAGCAGTGGACCCGGGACGGCGGGGCGTACATCCCCTATCCCGCCACATGGCTCAACGGCCGCCGGTGGGAGGACGAGCTGCCGGGGCGGTCCGAATCGGACCGGGGCGGTGAGAGCTGGGAGGCAGGTGACACGGATGGAATTTAAAGCAGCTATGGAGCAGGCCAGCAAATACCTGACCTTCTCACCGGCTTTTATTGATCCGGAAAAACCGCAAGGTCTCTGGATCTGCGATACCGTTGTGGAGGCGGCGGCTATTCGGGAGAATGCCGTGTGCCTTGGACTGGGGTGCAGCTGGGATGATGTGGTGCGCTGCCGTCCGTTTTTAGAGGCGTTCCCCTATCTGGTGATCGTCACCGCCAACGCTATCGCCAGAGAGCGGATGGTGGCGGAACTGCGCCCCCGGCTCCCGGCCAGCTGTATATACGTCGTTACCGATGCCGGCTGGCGGAACTGTAAGACCGTTGAGGACTATGTGGCCCTGTACGGAGCGGCCCACCTCCCGGATATCCTATCCGGAGCGGAGGAGCTGCCCGCCTATGGCTTGCTGAATCTGGCGGAAGTCCCCCGGCGGGACATGAGCAAGATTCCCCGGACCCTCTCCCGGTTTTCCGTGCTTGACAGCAGCATCGGCGGGTTTTACTCCGGGGAGTTGTCCGTTTGGACCGGCAAGCGAGGCATCGGCAAGAGCACGCTGCTGAGCCAGATGCTTTTAGAGGCTTTGGATCAAGGACACACCGTCTGCGCGTATTCCGGTGAGCTGCCGAAGGAGCAGTTCCGGGAGTGGACATATCTGCAAGCGGCGGGTCCCGAGCACATCCGGTACATCACGGATCAGGCCACTGGGAAAAAACTGGCATCCGCGGACGCTCTGGCGGACAAGCAGATCTCCGAGTGGCTCAACGAGCGATTCTGGCTCTTTGACTTGGAGCGCAACACCCGGCACGATCCGGAGACCATTCTGCGGCAGTTTGAGTACGCCCACATGCGCTACAACGCAGATGTATTTCTGGTCGATAACATCATGTCCGTGGACTTTGACAACTCCACAGAGCGGGACTTCAACCGTGTGCAGTCAAAATTCACGCAAATGCTGGTAACCTTCTCCAAGCGCCGGGGTGTCCACACCCATCTGGTGGTGCACCCTCGGAAATCTACCAGTGACAATAACGCTAAAATCACCTCAGACGATGTCAGCGGTTCCGGAGACATCACCAACCGGGCAGACAATGTGTTTTTTCTCACCACCCATCAGACGGACGGCAAGGAAAAGCCTCTGCTGCAGATCCTGAAGAACCGGGACTACGGCTCCCACAGACACCAGTGGCTTGACTTCGACAAGAAATCCCGTCGTTTCTTTCAGGATCAGACCGGGGACCCTAAGCGGGCTTACGGCTGGGAGGGACGCGGCGTCCAGATGGAGCTAGCTTGTGGAGGATCGCGGTGACATTGACGAGGTTTTCCCGGAGGAAAAGAAAACATGAAAATCGGAGATATCTTGAGCATCGAGCCGACGCTGGAGGCGACCAGCGGGCTGGACACGTCCACGCTGGCCTCGATCACGGCGCGGGTGATCTACATCCACCCGGCGGGGCGGTACTACACGGTGGAGTTCCGCAGTCCCATCACTGGCTACAACTGGCGGGAGGCCTTCTGGACGAAACTGGAACCGCAGCCGAAGAACTGGCGGGGCCAGCCGCATTTTAAGGCCGTAAGCACTGCGGTCTGACGCAAACACAAGGGGGAAAGGTGAACATGAAAACAATCGCGGTATTGAATTTCAAGGGCGGGGTCGGCAAGACCGTCACCACCGCCACGCTGGCGTATCTGCTGGCGAAGCAGGGCAAGCGGATCCTGTTGATTGACGGGGACAGTCAGGGCAATCTGAGCATGTCCTTCGGGATCGACGCGGATGAGGGCGCGGACACGCTGGCCCTCCTGACCGAGGGCGCCGGGTACTATCCGGAGTTTGTGACGCCCACCATTTTTGACGGGATCGACCTGATCCCCTCTGACATCAACCTGCTGGTGGCAGACCGGCACATGGCCCAGAGCGGCGTAGGCCGGATGCAGCGGGCCATCGCGGATCTGCGGGACGCCATTGAGGAGGACGCGGATCAGGACAACGCCTACGATCTTATCCTGATCGACTGCCCTCCGGCGCTGTCGGCAGCCTGCACGGCGGCGCTGGCCGCTGCGGATGAGGTGATCATCCCCATCCGGCTGGATTACTACTCCACCGGCGGCATGGCCAATCTGGCGGAGCAGCTCCAGCACATGCGGGCCATCAACCCCCGGTTGTCGGTGCTGGGCGTGCTGGTGACGCAGTTCACCCACATGGCGGACGAAAAGGAGGCCCTCGCGGCCATCCGGAGCGGTGCGCTGCCGGTGTTTGAGACGGTGATTCGGTTCTCCAAGGCCGTGCCCAGCGCGACCTTCCAGAAGGTCCCGCTGCCGGTGGCCCGTCCCTACTGCGCGGCCAGCAAGGACTACGCCGAGCTGGTGAAAGAGATCTCCGGGAGGTGCTGAGGATGGAAAAGCGGAAATTTAACGTGATGGACGTGCTAGGCGAGCAGCTGGCCGGCGTGGCGGACACCATGATGGAGATCCCGGTTGACGATATCCGGGACAATCCCCGGAACTTTTACCCGACGCCTGACTCTCAAGCGCTGCGGGCCTTGATGGACTCCATCCGGGCCAACGGCCTTTTGGAGCCGCCTACGGTGGTCCCCGCCGGTGACGGTAGCTATCGTCTGATCTCCGGCCACAGCCGTCTGGCTGCCATTAAGGCCCTCCGGGAGACGGAAACACCGGATCAGTGGGCAACCGTGCTTTGCCGGGTGCTGCCCCCCATGTCGGAGGGGCAGGAGCAGGCGGCGGTGATCGAGGCCAACCGCCAGCGGGTGAAGTCCAATGCCCTGCTGGCCGATGAGGCGGAGCGTCTGACGGAGGCCTACATCAAGCGCCGGGAGGCCGGTGAGCAGCTTCCGGGGCGCATCCGGGACTATGTGGCGGAGGCCCTGCAAGTCAAAGCCACCAAAATCGCCAACCTGTCGGCCATCAAGAACGGCCTGAAAGTGCCGGGACTGGTGGAACGCTGGAAGCGGGACGAGATCCCAGAGGCAGCGGCCTTGCAGATCGCCCGGATGGACATCGACGAGCAATACCGGCTGCTGGACTGGATCATCGACAAGAGACGGAGCTGCACCATCAACGAGGTGCGGAAGTTTTCCACTTGCTACACAGTGACGCGCCGGAAGTGTGAGCACACCGGCCGGATGTGCGAGAATGCGGAGCGGATGTACGATCATGACTACCGATACGGCGAGTGGCACGGCTCCAACTGCTGCCTGTCCTGTCTGGACCGGGACACCTGCCCGGCGGCCTGCAAGTATGTGGAGAAAAAGCCGGTGGAGCAGCCGGAAAAACCGCCGCTGAATCCGGCGGCGAAGGACCCAAGGCTGGACTACAAGGTGATGGTTCCGACCTTCTGCCAGCGGGTGAAGGAGCTGCGGATCCAGACCGGCATGACCCGGAAGGAATTTGCCCAGAGCATTGACGAGTTCCCCGGAACGTACAGCGCGTGCGAGAACAACTCCATGTGCGGATCGGAGAAAATCGCCAAGCTGGCGCTGTGCTTTGGCGTCAGCACTGATTACCTCTACGGCCTGACGGATGAGTTGACCCCGCCGACGCTGCCGGAGGGCCAGCTGATGATCGCCGGATGGATGCCCGGCAGCACTACTCCGGCGGAGCCGGGAGAGTTTGCGGCCTATGTGGACCTGGGTGACGGGAAGCTGCTGAAACGGTTTTTTGACTGGGATGGCCAACACTGGATGATGCCAGGCGGCATTGAGGCCCAGGCCCCCGTGGTTTGGTGGATGCGGCTGCCGCCTGTCCCAGCGGCAGGGAAAGGAGCGGACACATGAGATATACAGGGCGCGGAAAGCGCCGCAGCCGGGTCTTCCCGGTGCTGACTCTGGCGGCCGCCGTGGCTGCCGTGATCCTTCTGACGGTAGCGGCCAAGGGTGTGGCCCTATGATCGCGCCTCCGTGCCTAAACTGCCCGGATCGCCGGATCGGGTGCCATGATCCGGCGGTTTGCCCCCAGTGGGCGGCCTATGATGAGATCCATCGGGCAGAGCTGGCGGCCATGCCGTCCTACAGAGAGCGGGAGGACATGGTAGAGTATATCAAGGACAGGCGGCGGCGCTACATGCCGGGCCGCTGGAAAAAGGAGAAATCATGCTGAATCATATCGTACTGATGGGGCGTTTGACCCGTGACCCGGAGCTGCGGCATACCGGAAACGGAACCGCTGTGGCGTCCTTCTCTCTGGCGGTCGACCGGGACTATAAGGGCCAGTCCGGCGAGAAGGAGCCGGACTTCGTGGACATCGTGGCGTGGCGCTCCACGGCGGACTTCGTGAGCAAGTTTTTCACCAAGGGCCGCATGGCCGTGGTGGAGGGCCGCTTGCAGATCCGGGACTGGAAGGACAAGGACGGGAACAACCGGCGCTCCGCTGAAGTGGTGGCGGAGCATGTGTATTTTGGCGATAGCAAGCGGTCCGAATCGGACACGCCGCCTGCGTCAGGGGACTTCCGGGAGATCCCGGAGGATGAGGAAGGAGAGCTGCCATTTTGAGAGATCAAGAACTCGTAAATGCGCTGCGTGAGCACGCAGATTGGTGGGAAAATGGGGACATGATGGATCCGCTGGGAGGGCTGGAGAAAGACCTGTTTGCAGCCGCTGACCGGCTGGAGAATCAAAACGCACACATCGCGGCGCTCCAGCAGGAAATTGAGAAGCTGCGGGGGCAGAATAGACAACTGATGCTTGAACGCAACTATGTTATGTCGATAATTGCGGATGTTACCAAAGCCGGAAAGACGTGGATGTGCCAGTATTGCGCTCATTGCAAGGGCACCGTAAGCGGCATGGCTGACTGCGATTCCAAGAAGCTGTGTGTTATGCCATATAGTCAGTTTGAGCTAAAAAGGCCGGAGCCGCCGGAGGAGGAAAAATAAATGAAAAGACTGACAACTAATTGCCCGGATAACAACCTTGATGCCGCCCTGAATCTGTTTTACATCAAAGACTCCGAGACGTGGGTACGGGGCGGAGGTGATGGTCCGGATTACCCGGACATCCGGCTCTACGATTTTATCCGCAAAGCCGCAAAGATTTTACTGCCGGACTTGGACTTCCCAACAGATGATGACGGCGTAGACTATGCGATGGGTGAGCTTTTACTGGACGGTCCTGATGAGCCAACAGGATTGCTTGCCCTGCTATATACCGCAGCATGGTCATACGCAGAACTGCGTGGCAGGCTCATGCAATATGAGGACACGGGCCTGGAACCTGCGATGTGCGCCAATTACAAGACGTTTGAGGATGAGGCTATCAGTAAGGGCGTGCCATTCAAACGCATTGTTGCGCTGATGGAGGCCGACAGAGCCGGTCGGCTGGCGGTGCTGCCGGAAGGGCCGGAGGTGGAAAATGCTGAAACCAAGTGATCTGACGAAGGCGGAACTGCTGCAAGTGGTAGAAATGCTGGCCATGAAGACAGGCCCGTATTATTTGGATCGTGCGCTGGGACGAATTAGGCTCCAGCGCAACGACGCCCACCACGAAAGGTGTGTGAAGCTGATTGACGAAGAACGAAAGCACTATGCAGCCTATTTTGACCTCCTTCGCCCATACGATGGCAAGCCCATTAAGGATATCCCGCAGGATGTTATGAATCGGGCACTGTCGGAGCTGGACAAGGCGCAGGCGGCTGGACGAGAGTGGAGCAGGCGAATGGAATCAAACTGAAAGGGAGGGTAAGTGATGAAAAAGTGCACCGGTGAAAACTGCCCCATGCAGATGGGCTATGACTTTGAAAACTGCGCCGCAATCGAAAAGTGCCCGTATCGCACGTGGCCCGCTACCGTCGCCGACCGGATCCGGAGCATGACGGACAACGAACTGATCGGCCTTCTGTGCAAGTTTCGGAGCGATGCAGAAATGAAACACATTGCTGGCATTTCGACCATGCCCGAAACTTGGAAGGAAATTAAAAAATGGCTTGAAACGCCATGGGAGGGAAAGCCATGAGTAAGGCAGTCCTTATCAGCATCCGCCCTAAGTGGGTGGAGAAGATCGCCAGCGGAGAGAAAACCATCGAGGTACGGAAGACCAGGCCAAAGCTGGCGACGCCATTTAAGGCCTACCTGTACGTGACGGCGGGGAATCTGTCTTACAGATGCCCGAATGGGATGATCTGCCATTGTAACGGAGGGCGAGCGGTCATTGGGGAGTATGTCTGCAACAAGAGATCGGAAGAGCGTCGTGTAGGGAAAGA
>USIZ01000002.1 GCA_900554855.1 uncultured Eubacteriales bacterium
TGATCATCTCCCGGCAGCAGCCCTTCCCCTTCCTGAATAACGAGCAGCTCTATGCCGTGACCCTGCTGGAACGGGGCGGCAAGACCCGCATGGGCATTGTGCCCTGCCACAATACCGTGTTCTATCGGCTCATTGAGATCCCTACCCGGCCGGGCAACTTCATGCTCAGCGAGGAGCTCATTCTGCACTTTGTCTCAAAGCTATTCCTCAAGTACACCGTGAAAGAGAAGTCCATCATGCGCATCACCCGCAACGCCGATCTGGACACCATCACGGCCTACGACGAGGATCTGGACTACCGGGACAACATGGCGGAGCTGATCCGCCGCCGCAAGCGGCTGGGGCCGGTGCGTCTGGAGCTGAGCCGCACCATGGGCAAGAAGGTGCGCACCGCGCTGGCCGACTATCTGGGCATCAAGCAGAGCCATGTGTTCCAGTCCGCCACGCCGCTGGATCTGACCTTTGTCTCCCAGTTGCAGGACTACCTGCGCTCCAAGCGGGATAAGCGGGACCTGTTCTACGCCCGCCGGGTGCCCCAGCCCTCCCCGGCGCTGGACCTGAAGCGCAGCATCATCGACCAGATCCGCGAGAAGGACGTGCTGCTCTCCTATCCCTTTGAGAGCATGCGCCCCTTCCTCCAGCTGCTCCACGAGGCCAGCCAGGACGAGCGGGTGGTGTCCATCAAGATGACCCTCTACCGGGTGGCCTCCCACAGCAAGGTGGTGGAGCATCTGGTGGAGGCCGCCGAAAACGGCAAGGAGGTCACCGTGCTCATGGAGCTGCGGGCCCGGTTCGACGAGGAGAACAACATCGACATGTCCCGCCGTCTGGAGGACGCGGGCTGTCGGGTGATCTACGGCCTGCCCGATTATAAGGTACACTCCAAGCTCTGTCTCATCACCTGCCGGGACGAGAACGGCGAACTGAGCTATGTCACCCAGTTCGGCACCGGAAACTACAACGAAAAGACCGCCCAGGCCTACACCGATCTCTGCCTCATGACCGCTGACGCGGGGCTGGGCGCGGAGACCGCCCGGGTGTTCACCGCCCTGTCCTGCGGCGAGACCATGGAGGAGTGCGAGCACCTTATGGTGGCTCCCCACTGCCTCCAGAATCAGGTGCTGGAGCTCATCGGCCGGGAGACAGCAAAGGGAGAAAACGGTTACATCGGCGCGAAGATCAACTCCCTCACCGACAAGGACATCATCAAGGCGCTCATTGCCGCCTCCAAGGCCGGCGTCACCGTGGAGCTTATCGTCCGGGGCATCTGCTGCGTGAAGCCCAAGGTGCCGGAAAAGACGGGACACATCACCGTGGTCAGCGTGGTGGGGCGTTTCCTGGAGCACTCGCGTATCTACCGCTTTGGCCGGGCGGGCGACAGCGACGAGAAGCTCTACATCGCCTCGGCGGACTTTATGACCCGCAACACGCTGCGCCGGGTGGAGGTGGCCGCCCCCGTCTATGACGAGGCGGTGAAGCAGCGCATCCGCCACATCTTTGACACCGTCATGCGGGACGACGAGAAAGGCAAGGAGCTTCAGGCGGACGGCAGCTATGCCGACCGCCATCTGAACGAGCCGCCCCTGAACTCTCAGGAGCTATTTTATGACGAGGCCTACCGGGCGGCCGGACGGGCCGGAGAGGGGATCTGAGTACAAATGTTGAAAATCGGTATGCTGACCAGCGGCGGCGATTGCCAGGCGCTGAACGCCGCCATGCGCGGCGTGGTCAAGACGCTGTGCGAGAATGCGGATGTCAAGATCTATGGATTTGAAGAGGGCTACAAGGGCCTGATCTACGGCAACTATCACCAGTTGACCAGCCATGACTTCTCCGGCATCCTGACCAAGGGGGGCACCATTCTGGGCTCCTCCCGCCAGCCCTTCAAGCTGATGCGCCAGCCCGATGCCAACGGGCTGGACAAGGTGGGTGCCATGAAGAAAAATTACAAGGCGCTGGGGCTGGACTGCCTGGTCATTCTGGGCGGCAACGGCACCCATAAGACCGCCAACCTGCTCCGGGAGGAGGGGCTGAACGTCGTCACCCTGCCCAAGACCATCGACAACGATATCTGGGGCACCGACATGACCTTCGGCTTCCAGAGCGCCGTGGACATCGCCACCGCCGCCATCGACTGCATCCACACCACCGCCGCCTCCCACGGCCGGGTGTTCATCGTGGAGGTCATGGGACACAAGGTGGGCTGGCTCACCCTCCACGCCGGCATTGCCGGCGGCGCGGATATTATCCTCCTGCCCGAAATTCCATACGATGTGGACAAGGTCATCGAGGCTATCGACAAGCGGGACAAGGCGGGCAAGCGCTTCACCATTCTGGCCGTGGCCGAGGGCGCCATCTCCAAGGAGGACGCGGCGCTGAGCAAGAAGGAGTACAAGGCAAAGGTCAAGAGCCGCCAGTTCCCCTCCATTTCCTACGAGCTGGCTGACCAGATCTATCAAAAGACCGGCAAGGAGATCCGGATCACCGTGCCCGGCCACACCCAGCGGGGCGGCTCCCCCTGCCCCTATGACCGGGTGCTGTCCACCCGGCTGGGCGCGGCGGCGGCCAACCTGATCCTCACGAAGCAGTACGGCAACATGGTGGGCATCGTCAACGGCGAGATCGTCCCCGTGCCGCTGGAAGAGGTGGCCGGAAAGCTGAAATACGTCAGCCCGGACAGCTCCATCATCAAAGAGGCCAAGAGCATTGGCATCAGCTTTGGCGATTGAGAGACGGAACTCAGACTGCGGCCGCAGGAATTTGACCCTGCGGCCGCGTTTTTGCGTTGCAAACCTGCAACCCCCAATTTACCCGTCTAATACTCCGCCCCATCATCGCCTTGATTTCCGCGGTCTGATTTGGTAAGATAAATGATTGTAAATCAGAGGAAACCAATGGGTTGAAGGGAGCGCATGACGGCATCCGCCGCTGCGCTGCCGGGGGAGAGTACAGAATTTCTGTGGCTGTTTGACGAGTGCCGTCAGCAGCCGAGCAAGTGAGGAGAACGCTATGAGCCGCGTATTGACGCCCTGCCAGAAGATCGAGCAGAGCCTGCTGAAAAAATATCGCAAGTCCATCTGGAACCAATTCACCTATGCGGTGAAGCACTATGAGCTGATCCAGCCCGGGGACAAGATCGCCGTGTGCATCTCCGGCGGTAAGGACTCCATGCTGATGGCCAAGCTGATGCAGATGCTCCAGCGCCACAGTGCCTACCCCTTTGAGCTGGTGTTCCTGGTGATGGATCCCGGCTACAATGAGCGCAACCGCCGTAAGATCGAGGCCAACGCCCGACTGCTGGAGATCCCGATCACCGTATTCGAGACGGATATCTTTGAGATCGCCAATGCCAGCGAGAAGTCCCCCTGTTACCTCTGCGCCCGGATGCGCCGCGGCCACCTGTACAGCAAGGCCAGGAGCCTGGGCTGCAACAAGATCGCCCTCGGCCACCACTTCAGCGACGTCATTGAGACGACGGTCATGGGGATGTTCTACGGCTCTCAGATCCAGGCTATGCTGCCCAAGCTGCACAGCACGAATTTTGAGGGCATGGAGCTGATCCGACCGCTGTACTGCGTCCACGAGGACAATATTCTGGCGTGGAAGCGCTACAATGAGCTGGAATTTATCCAGTGCGCCTGCCGCTTTACCGAAAGCTGCGCGATGCCCGAGAATGCCGGCACCTCCAAGCGGCAGGAGATCAAGCTGCTGATCCGCAGCCTGAAGCGGGACAACCCCAACATCGAAAAGAGTATTTTCAACAGCATTCACGCCGTCTGTCTGGACACCATGCCCGGCTACAAGACCCATGGCGAGGAACACAGCTTTTTGGAGAACTACTGAGGACGACAAAAACGAAAACGCCCCATCTGCGGATGGGGCGCTTGAACTTGTCGAAAGAGGCCAAAGGCCTTTTCCGACAAAAGGATTGCATGACAGGCAGGGCGCTTGCTTTTGCGTCCGGATCAATGAGGGGAAACGCAGCCCCCGCAGAGATCTTTGACCACCTCGCCGGCGAGAATGAGTCCCACGCCGCCGATGCCGAACACCGCTACCCGGGCGGCGAAAAGCCGCTCCATGGCCTCGCGGCCCACCAGCAGCTGCGTTCTGGAAAATTGATTCAGCATTTCTAACTCCTTGCCTGCTCAACCGATTATCATAGTAGGAATATTGGCGATGATAGCACGGCGGATAAAGGCTGTCAACGGTGCATCGGGGGTTTGCTTTTGTGGAAAACCTGTTATAATAATAAAAAACCACAGCAGGAGGATCTTTCAATTATGCGGCATTTGATCGTGCATCGGGAGCGGGCGCTGGCCTGCTTTGCCATGAAATATGACTGTGTTCTGGACCGGGAGCAGGCGGATTTTCTCGCCGAGCTGGAGGGAAAGGACCGGGGAGAGCTGATGCTGAACGCCCCCGGCGTGCCCATGCGCAACGGCGAGACGATCACCATCGAGCTGGACGAGGGGGAGCACCGCTTCTTTGTGGCGGCCTGCCTGGAGAGCAGGACCATGACCACCAATGACCTGACCATTCCCGCCGGGGATGCGGATGCGGAGATCACCGTTCGCACCGACTACAACGGCGACCGGAAACTGGAGATCACGGCGGAGCTGAACTGAATCAGGTAACATGAACCGCCCCCGGAAGCATTTGCTTCCGGGGGCGGTTTTTGTAATTGGTGCTGGCTTGTAAAATCAGAACTTCGCTCCGCCGAATTCAGACAGAACCAGTCCTTTGTTCTTGTCCATGACCCAATTGATGCTCCACTGGGCGCCGAAGAGCAGGAGCTTATTGCCCTTATAGTCTTCCACCAGCTTGACATCATTGCCCTTGATGATGTCCTCCGGGTCGCCGTCGTAGGACTCGATCCAGCGCAGGTATTCATAGGGCAGGGTCTCCATGATGATGTCCACGTTGTACTCATTCTTCAGCCGGTACTGGAACACGTCGAACTGAAGGGTGCCCACCACGCCGACGATGACTTCCTCCATGCCGGCATAGGGGATCTTGAAGATCTGGATGGCGCCCTCCTGGGCGATCTGCTCCGCGCCCTTGATGAACTGCTTGCGCTTCAGGGTGTCCTTGGGGCGCACCCGGGCGAAGTGCTCCGGGGCAAAGGTGGGGATGGGGTCGAAAGCGAATTTCTTGCCCGGGGCGCACAGAGTATCGCCGATGGAGAACATACCCGGGTCGAACACGCCGATGATGTCGCCGGCATAGGCCTCCTCGATGATCTCCCGCTCGGCGGCCATCAGTTGCTGGGGGCGGGACAGCTTTACCTTGCGGTTCTGCTGGACGAGGTAGACCTCCTTGTCCGCGTCAAAGCGGCCGGAGCACACGCGGATGAAGGCAATGCGGTCCCGATGGGCCTTGTTCATGTTGGCCTGGATCTTAAAGACAAAGCCGGAAAAATCGTCGCTGAAGCTGTCGATGACCTGGTCTCCGGCCCTGCGGGACAGGGGGGCGGTGGTCATACGCAGGAAGTTTTCCAGGAAGGGCTCCACGCCGAAGTTGGTGAGGGCGGAGCCGAAGAACACGGGGGAGAGCTTGCTGTGGCGGACGGCGTCCATGTCGAACTCCGCACCGGCGCCCTCCAGCAACTCCACCTCGTCGGCCAGCCGGTCGCGCTTCTCCTGGCCGATGAGCTCCACCAGAGCCGGATCGTCCAGCTCCACCTCGGTGGCGGTGGCGGCCTTGGCGTTGGTGTTGGAGGTGAAGTGGATGATCTTGTGCTGCTTCAGGTCGTACACGCCCTGGAACTCCTTGCCGGAGCCGATGGGCCAGTTGATGGGGCAGGTGGCGATGCCCAGCTCCTGCTCCAGCTCCTCGCACAGCTCAAAGGGATCCCGGGCGTCCCGGTCCATCTTGTTGATGAAGGTGAAGATCGGAATGTCCCGCAGGGCACAGACCTTGAACAGCTTGCGGGTCTGGGGCTCCACGCCCTTGGCGGCGTCGATGACCATGACGGCGCTGTCGGCGGCCATCAGCGTGCGGTAGGTGTCCTCGGAGAAGTCCTGATGGCCGGGGGTGTCCAGAATGTTGATGCAGAAGCCTTCGTACTGGAACTGCATGACGGACGAGGTGACGGAGATACCGCGCTGCTTTTCGATCTCCATCCAGTCGGAGGTGGCGGCGCGGGCGTTTTTCTTGCCTTTGACGACGCCGGCCTGGTTGATGGCGCCTCCGTAGAGCAGGAATTTTTCGGTCAGTGTGGTCTTACCGGCGTCAGGGTGCGAGATGATCGCAAAGGTGCGCCGGCGCTTGATCTCAGAATCATATTTTCCCATGGGAGAGGTTCCTCCTATTGTAGTGTAGTGGTGACAAATTGTCGCAGAAGGGGGCAGGATGGACAGCCCAGCCCTCATCCTGCCATCAGTGCGGCCATGAGGAGCGGGATGGTGACCATGCTGAACAGGGTGGTCAGAAACACGCCCTGCACCGTGGCGCGCTGGTCGGAGCCGTACTCATCGGCCAGCATACTCACCATGGTGGCGGTGGGCATGGCAAAGGTGACGACGATCACGCCCAGAATGGTCTGGTCGTGCAGGAAAAAGTGGAGCACGAACCAGATGAGCACCGGCAGGATGATGAGCCGCAGGGCGCTCATGAGGTAGATCTTCGCGCTGCCCAGCATCTCCCGCAGGGGCTGCTTGGCGATGGAAATGCCGATGACCAGCAGGGCGCCGGGAGTGGTGATATTGCCAATGGTGCCAATGGTGTTGGTGAGCACGGCGGGAAATTTCAGCCCCGTCAGTGCCAGCACGACGGCGGCCACGCTGGCCACCATGCAGGGGCTGACAAAGGTGCGCCAGCTCAGCGCGATCTCCGCCTGACCCAGCCCCCGGTCGGCGGCATCTTTGGAGAGCAGGTACACGCCGAGGGTATAGAGACAGGGATAGAACGGAATGTTCAGGATCGAGGCATAGAACACCGCGTCCGCACCGAAGATGGCCTGCACCACTGGAAAGCCGATGAAGCCGCAGTTGGTGAACAGCAGCATACAGACGTAAGCGCCCCGGCTGCCCGGGTGGATGTGCATCAGCTTCACAGCCAGCAGGGAGAGCGCCGCCACGGCGATGTAGCAGGCGGAGGAGATGAGCAGCAGCTCCACCATCACCCCGATGCCCGGCAGGCTGGAGTTGTTGAGTACACTGTATAAAATGGTGCAGGGCGTGGTGATATATACCACCAGCTTGGTCAGCGCCGTCTGCGTCTCGGCGGGGAACACTTTGGTCTTATGCCCGACCCAGCCCACGATCAGAATGAGAAACAGCTGGATCATGGCGGAGAAGATGGAAGATAGGTTCATAGTTCAAAAACTGTCCTTTGCGCTGAAGATTTCCGAGTGAGCGGGTTTCACAGAATTTTGCGCTCCGCAGAGCGCAAAATAAAATGAAATCACGTAAATTCCGGGGGGTGTGCACCTCGGAATTGACACTTCTCATTTCAAATGGGTCGACTTTTCGCGCAGCGAATCGAGGCCCGTTTGAAATGCAACCCCTCCAATGAACAGGCTCAGCCTGTTCATTGGAACACGACCTGCACCAATACCATATAAAGAATCGTTGACCCGAAGATACTCAGCAGCTCATTGCGTTTCCATAGATGGAGCAGTGCGCACACGGCGACGCAGAGCAGCTCGGGCAGACCGTGGGTGCCGGAAAACAGGTCGATGCTGCGCAGGCAGTAGACGATGAGCAGGGCGATGACGGCCGGGGGGAGCACCTGACCCAGATAGGTGACCCACTTGGGCGGTTCGCCGCCCTTGCGCCCGCCGAAGATGACGAAGGCCAGCAGACGGGTGCCGAAGGTGACGGCGGCGGCCACCAGAATGATGAGTGCGGTGTAAAATGCGTCGATGTTCATGGCGGCGTGACCTCCCGTTCCTTCTTTGTGCCCTCAGACGCGCCCGCGCTGCCCTCCAGCCTGCGCCGGGCCAGCAGCAGCGCGGCGGCAATGGCGACCAGCGCCGGAATGAGGAACAGGTCTGCGCCGAAGATCAGCAGGCTGGCAATGCCGAAGCACAGGCCGAACAGAGCCGGGGCGTGCCGGGAATTGCTCTTCCACTGCTCCACGGCCAGCACCACGAACAGAGCGGTCATGGCGAAGTCCACGCCAGTGGTGTCGAAGGTGATGAGGTTGCCTGCGGCTGCGCCGATCAGGCTGCCGCTGATCCAGTAGAGGTGATCCAGCAGGGAGACGGCGAAGTAGTAGTCCGTGACGTCCACCCGGGCGGGGGGCACGCCGCCGGCCAGCAGGGCGTAGGTCTCATCCGTCATGGCAAAGATCAGGTAGCCCTTGCGCGCCCCCGCGTCCTTATAGCGGGAGATCATGCTCAGACCGTAGAAGAAATGGCGGAAGTTCAGCAGGAAGGTGAGCAGAGCGACTTGGGGCAGACTGGTCTGGCTGGCGATCAGCGTGACGGCCAGAAACTGGCCGGAGCCGGCGTAGATGACGATGCTCATGAATAGGGCCCACAGCGGACTCAGCCCGATGCTGCTCAGCATCAGTCCAAAGGCCGCGCCCAGAGCCAGATAACCGGCCAGCACCGGCAGCGTGCGGGGAAACGCCACCCGGAACGCGCTCAGCCAGGAAGCCCCTTTGCTTGGCTTGCTCATGATGTATGGTTCTTCCTCTCTCTGTAAAAAAGCGTAGATATATTTATTATAATGTATGAAAAAAACGATTGCAAGCAAAGAAGCGCGCTGCGGTGGAGAAGAACGGGGGAGGGAGACACGGAAATTTACGCATAATGCCCAGTTTTTCTGCTCCGTCGGCCAAGCGGTCAAAAATTAAAGTTTCTTTCAGGTTATTTTCAGGTTGAGGTGCTATGTTTCTCCGCTAGGATAGAGGGAGGATGAGTCGAACAAAAACGCACAAAAATATTGAAATTACAGAATTAAATTTGGCGTTTCGACACAAAGGAAAAGGTTTTGCGCCCGCCATCGCTTAATCTTTCTTTAAGAATGTCTGAATACTGCTGACTTTCCCGGCGCACTTCACTATAATCACCCGTGCCGAGAATAAAATTAATAAAGATTAAAAGCCGCGCTTGCCTTGCGCTGACATCCAAAGGAGGAGGTCACAGAGATGAATGAAATCATCCAAAACGTCAACTTTGCACTGCTGATCGTGTTCAGCTGCTGCTACGCCTATCAGATGGTGTATCTGATCGTGGGTCTGGTCAAGAAGGATCGCCCCGAGACGCTGCCCGCCCAGCCCCACCGCTTCGCGGTGCTGATCCCGGCCCGCAATGAGGAGATGGTCATCTCCGGGTTGATCGACAGCATCCACCGGCAGGATTATCCGACAGAGCTGATCGACATCTATGTCATTGCCGACAACTGCACGGACTCCACCGCCGCCCGCGCCATTGAGTGCGGCGCAAAGGTCATCGCCCGCTTCAATAACCGGCAGGTGGGCAAGGGTTATGCGCTGGACTACGCCCTCAAGCATATCGACCATCAGGTGGGTCTGGAATACTACGACGCGTTCCTCGTCTTTGACGCGGACAACGTGCTGGACACCGGTTACTTCACCGCCATGAACAAGACGTTCTCTCAGGGCTACGATATCCTCACCAGCTATCGCAACTCCAAGAACTACGGCACCAACTGGATCACCGCCGGCTATGCCCTGTGGTTCCTGCGGGAGAGCCGCTTCCTGAACGGCGCCCGCATGAAGCTGGGCACCAGCTGCGCCATCTCCGGCACCGGCTTCCTTGTGGCCACCAAGGTGTTCCGGGAGGACAACGGCTGGAAGTTCAACCTGCTCACCGAGGACATCCAGTTTTCCACCGCCCACATCATCCGCGGCGACAAGATCGGTTACTGCAAGGATGCGGTGCTCTATGACGAGCAGCCTGTCACCTTCAAGGCCTCCTGGAACCAGCGGCTGCGCTGGACGAAGGGCTTTTATCAGGTCTTTGCCCGCTACGGCAAGGATCTGGTCAAGGGCATTGTCCTGCGCCACAGCTTCCAGTGCTACGATATGCTGATGGTCATCGCCCCTGCCACCCTGCTGACGCTGGCCTCCCTGCTGTTCAACGGCGGGTGTCTGCTGGCTGGTCTGGCCTCCGGCACGCTGGTCGTGGCCGAGTGCGCGGCCTCCGGTTTGGGCGGCTGCCTGCTCAGCGTCTACTTCAGCCTGCTGGCGTTCGGCATCGTCACGCTGATCGCGGAGCAGAAGCAGATCCACTGCTCCAAGCCCCGTCAGATCCTCTATCTGCTGATGTTCCCCGTGTTCATCTTTACTTACATCCCCATGGCGGTCGTCGCGCTGCGCAAGAATGTCACCTGGAAGCATATTCCCCACTCCATCCTCTGCACCGCTGACCAGATCTGCGAGAAGAAGTAAGTTTATCCGATTGTTTGGAGCCCCCGCTGCCGTCACCAAGACGGCGGCGGGGGTTTCCTGGATTTTAGGCCTTTTCCCGATTAGGAGCGTCAGCGACTGAGGAATCTTACGGCACCGACTTTCTACAAGCAGAGTGCTTCTTGTCGGAGATCGGTGTTTTAGGATCCTTCGCTTCGCTCAGGATGACAAACAGAGCGTTTGCAGAGACTGCCAAAGGCTTCACCGCGAGGGGAAGGCTTTGAAAAGTATACGCGCCGAAATGAATATTCACCACAAACGGTGAATATAAATCCGACAACGGGGAACGAATCCTGTTTACCTGGTGCAAATCTGCTCTAAAAACTGCCGTACAATGCAAAACGGGCTGGGAATAATCCACGAAAATCCGGGCTGAGCGGGTAAAAATGCAGGAAAAGGCTTGCACTCCTGCTGCATAGAGCGTATAATCCAAACCATCGGAAACACCATCCGAAAATCTTGAGTTTATTGGAGCGATAAAAATGAAGAAACTGCTTTCTCTGCTTCTCGCCGCCAGCATGTGCGTTGTGCTGCTGGCCGCCTGCGGCAGCAATGGTTCCGCTGATGCCAGCAAGGGCGCCGCTTCCAGCGCCCCCGCCGCTTCCGCCGCCGCCTCCGGCGACAAGGCCGACGGCGATGCCGCCGAGGTCAAGACCATCGAGTCCGGCAAGCTGATCATGGCCACCAACGCCCAGTTCCCTCCCTATGAGATGGTCGCCGACGGCGACGGCGTGAACGGCACCGGCTTCGATGGCATCGACATTGAGATCGCCGCTGCCATCGCCGAGAAGCTGGGTCTGGAGCTGCAGGTCGACGACATGGACTTTGACGCCGCTCTGACCGCTGTCCAGCAGGGCAAGTGCGATCTTGTGCTGGCCGGTCTGACCTACAACGAGGAGCGCGCCCAGCTGATGACCTTCTCCGACTCCTATGCACAGGGCGTGCAGGCCATCATCGTCAAGGACGGCTCTGACATCGCTACCGCCGACGATCTGGCCAATGCCGGTATGATCGGCACTCAGCGCGGCACCACCGGTTATCTCTACTGCACCGACGATTTCGGTGAGGATCATGTGGCTGCCTATGACAGCGGCGCCGCTGCCGTTCAGGCTCTGCTGAACGGCCAGGTGGACGCGGTCGTCATCGACAAGATGCCCGCCGAGACCTTCGCCGCCGAGAACGATGGCCTGAAGGTTCTGGACACCGCCTACACCACCGAGGACTACTGCGCCGCCGTCGCCAAGGACAACGAGGCTCTGGTGAAAGAAGTCAACGCGGTGCTGGCCGAGCTGAAGGCCGACGGCACTCTGGATCAGATCGTCGCCAAGTACATCAACGCGAACTGAAGATCCGTTCAAAGGCCAATGGCCTTTTGAACGAGGGACGGCATTTTGCTCGGCATCTGCGGATGCGGATACTGAACTTTTGCGAAACATAAGGGACGGTCAATGGGCCGCCCCTTTTGTCCCATTCTAAAACGACTGAATGAGGTGAGTGAACTGTGTCAGGTATAATCGCGGCGACCGGGTTTGCCGATTCCGCCTTCGCGCAGAACTTTTATAAGAGCTTCCTCGCCAACGGGCGTTGGGAGCTGTATGTCTCCGGCCTGGGCCGGACGCTGGAGGTCACGGTGCTGGCGCTGCTGCTGGGCGTCATCCTCGGCGTGATCACCGCCCTGCTCCGGGTGGCTCACGACCAGCGCCGCCCGGGTCGGCACAGCGTCGGCAGCATGCTGCTGAGCATCTGCAACGCCATCACCCGGATCTATATCACCGTGATCCGCGGCACCCCCGCCATTGTGCAGCTGATGATCCTCGGCTTCGTCGTCTTTAAGTCCAGCCGCAACTTCACGCTGGTTGGCGCGCTGGGTCTGGGCATCAACTCCGGCGCCTATGTGTCCGAGATCATCCGTTCCGGCCTGATGAGCATTGACAAGGGCCAGATGGAGGCCGGGCGCAGCCTTGGTCTGAACTATATGACCACCATGGTGAACGTCATCATCCCGCAGGCCATCAAGAACATTCTGCCTGCACTGGGCAACGAGTTCATCACCCTGCTGAAGGACACCTCCCTGATCTCGGTCATTGCCGGCAAGGAGCTGCTCTACGCGGCCAAGGCCATTTCCGCCAAGACCTACGACTATATGTTCCCGCTGCTGGGCGTGTCCGTGGTGTACCTCGTCATGGTCATCATCTTCACCTGGCTGCTGGGTATTCTGGAGAGGAGGCTGAGAGCAAGTGATCGCCGTTAATCATCTGACAAAATCCTTCGGAGACCATGTGGTTCTGGACGACATCACCGAGTCCATCGAGACCGGCGAAAAGGTGGTCATCATCGGCCCCTCCGGCTCCGGCAAGTCCACCTTCCTGCGGTGCCTGAACCTGCTGGAGACGCCCACCTCCGGCCAGATCCTGTTCGACGGACAGGACATCACCGACCCCAAGGCCGACATCGACAAGGTGCGCCAGCAGATGGGCATGGTGTTCCAGCACTTCAACCTGTTCAACAACCTGTCCGTCATGGGCAACATGACGCTGGCCCCGGTCAAGCTGGGGCTCATGAAGAAGGACGAGGCGGCAGAAGAGGCCAAAAAGCTGCTGGAGCGCGTCGGACTGCCCGACAAGGCAGACTCCTTCCCGGTTCAGCTGTCCGGCGGCCAGAAGCAGCGCATCGCCATCGCCCGGGCGCTGATGATGAAGCCCAAGATGATGCTGTTTGACGAGCCCACCTCCGCCCTCGACCCCGAGATGGTGGGCGAGGTGCTGGAGATCATGAAGGAATTGGCCCGGGAGGGCATGACCATGGCGGTCGTCACCCACGAGATGGGCTTTGCCCGCGAGGTGGCCACCCGCGTGCTGTTCATGGACGGCGGCCATATCCTGGAGCAGGGCACCCCGGAGGAGATCTTCTCCAATCCGAAGGAGGCCCGGACGCAGGAATTCCTGTCCAAAGTGCTGTGATTCTCAAAAGGACTTCGCCCCATCGGGGGGCGAAGTCCTTTTTTGCGGGGAACGGCCCGAACTGTGCTAAATTTTATGTGATTTTAATGCAAATATGCTTTCTGCGCGGGGATAAATGTGCTACACTGAGCATAGTTGAGAGAGCTATGAGAGGATGTGGCACATATGGCCATTCTTGCGCTGCTTCTGGTGTCCGGCGGGATCGTCGTGGTCGGCTGTCTGGACGAAAAGAGAAAAAGACCCTGACCGAATGCCCTGCGCCGTCAGATGCGCTGAGCATTTTCAATGATGCGCCAGAGCGCCAGCCGTCCGTTCTGGCAGGACTGGGCGCAGCGGAGAAACACCCCCGCCAGCGTGGCGTCGGTGCAGATCTCGGCGGCCCGGCGGTAGTCCGCCTCGGCGGCGTGCTCGTTCTGATAGAGCGTCCGTATGGCCTCCGCTCTCGTCTGATAGCGGTTCGCCTCGCCCTTCGGAGCGTGAGTGAGATCTGCCGCGCCGGTCTGGAAGAATCGGGCCGCTCCCAGTGCGCATGCCCGGCTCTGACTCTCCCTCAGCGGGATCGGAAAGGCGAGGGCGCGATAATCCCGGACGCGCTGGCGCTCCGCCTCCAGCCGCCCCTCCAGAAATTCCACCCACCCGGCAGAAGCGGCGGTCTCGGCGGTCTCCGCATCAGTTCTCGGCTTGCTGACCCGGTTCCAGACCCGGACAAACTCCGGGTCGGTCGGTTTGAGGTCCAACATAACAATCACCCTCCCGTGCCGCCTTTGGTAAGAAAGGCGGCTTTTCTGCATTCTATGCGCCGGCGTTGCATTTGGCGTGCGGATTTGGTACAATCTACTTTATTATATTGTATCAGGCATTCAGGAGGAATTACTATGACAGAACAGGAACAGCAGGCGCTTTGCCGCCGGATTATGGAGGGGTCCAGTCAGCCCGGCTGGTTTTCCAATCAGCTGAAGATCGTGTATGACCATCTGGACAGCCGCTCCGCCGAGGGGCATATCGTGGCGGAAAAGGAACACTGCAATCCCTTCAACATCGTCCACGGCGGTGTGTACTATACGCTGATGGATCAGCTGGCGGGCATGGCCACCGCCGCTACCGGCCGGGGCGGCGTGACGCTGGATGCCAATGTCAGCTATCTGAAATCCGCCAGGGCGGGGGAGACGGTGCGCTGTAAGCTGGAGGCCGTCCACATCGGAAAGAGTGTGGCCGTCTACGAGGCGAAGTGCTTCGGCGAAGACGGCGCGCTCCAGGCCACTGGCACATTCCACCTCTTCTTCCTCAAGCCGGTGGAGACCATGACGGGGGTTGCGGAGTAACGGAGACGGGGAGCGGAGCGTTTGTTTTGCGCAGTGCAGACTTCCGAAGGCTTCCCCTTGGGAGGTGAGCCCGAAATAGAAATATGCCTGTGGCATATTTCAGGGCGAGTGGGATAAACGCCGAAGGCGCTCAATAGAAAAGGCTGTCGCCGCAGGCGACTGATGAGGGGGCAGGTCTAGGATAGTTTTTCGTTCGTCGCCACCTCATCCGGCCCTTCAGGCCACCTTCCCCTCAAGGGGAAGGCTTTACGGCGCGCACCCGCGCAAAATGCCGAAACAAAACCGTTTTGAAAGGCGAAATATGTGGCATCTATCCGCCAAAAAAGCCTTGCATTTCCTATGGCATCGTGCTATATTTAATTTGATAGTAAGTAGAAATGAGAGTGGAGCCTTGGCTCCGCTCTTTTTCTTGGACATTTCGCCCGGCAAGGCCCGGCGGGAAAGGCGGTCAGAGATGAAAAAAGTGACGCAGTTGTGCGCTGAGCTGGCTGCTCCCTTTGTGGAGGCGGCAGGCTGCACCCTCTGGGACGTGGAGTATGTGCGCGAGGCGGGGACCTGGTATCTCCGGGTGTTTATCGACGCCCCCGGCGGCGTGAACATCGACCAGTGCGAGGAGGTCTCCCGTGCGCTGAGCGACAGGCTGGACGAGGAGGACCCCATCGAGGGCAGCTATGTGCTGGAGGTGGGCAGCGCTGGCGCGGACCGGGCGCTCAAGAAGCCGGAGCACTTCGCCGCCTATCTGGGCGAGCAGGTGGATGTGAAGCTCTACCGTCCCCGGGACGGCCGCAAGGAGTTCACCGGCGCGCTGAAGCGCTACAACGACGGCGACGTGACGCTGGACGTCAACGGCGCGGAGGAACAGTTTACAAAGAAGGAGATCGCGCTGGTGCGGCTCCACATTGAATTTTAAAGAGCGGCCGGGCTGGGCCGCCAGTTGGTAAGGGAGTGCAATCGAAATGGCTAAGAGAACAAAGAAGAGCGAGAACAGCCAGGAGCAGGATAACCGCGAGTTCTTCCTGGCGCTGGATATGCTGGAGAAAGAGCGCGGCATCAAGAAGGAATATATGCTGGAGAAGATCAGCCAGGCGCTGGCCACCGCTTATAAGCGCGACCACGAGGGCGTGGGCGACAATATCGCCGTCATCGCCGACGAGGAGCACAACATCGTGCGCATGGTGATCCGCCGCGACGTGGTGGAGGAGGTCGACAACCCCTACACCGAGATCTCTCTCGAGGATGCCCGCCGCAGCCTGCCCCATGTGGGTCTGGGCGATGTGGTCTCCAGCGAGATCCGCACCAAGAACTTCGGCCGCATTGCCGCGCAGACTGCCCGGCAGGTCATTATTCAGGGCATCCGTGAGGCCGAGCGCAGCAAGGTGTACGATGCCTTCACCGAAAAGACCAGCGAACTCATGAGCGGCGTGGTCAGCCGCATCGACGATCGCTCCGGCGCACTGTATGTGAAGCTGATGGCCAACGGCGAGACCACCGAGGCCATGCTCTCCGCCGGTGAGCAGGTCAAAGGCGAGGTCTACCACGAGGGCGACCGGATCAAGGTCTATGTGGTGGAGGTGCGCCGCACCGCCCGGGGCACTCAGGTGGTCATTTCCCGCACCCATTACGGTCTGGTGCGCCGCCTGTTTGAGATGGAAGTGCCCGAGATCTTCGATGGCGTGGTGGAGATCCGCTCCATCGCCCGTGAGGCCGGCAGCCGCACCAAGATGGCGGTCTGGTCCAACGATTCCGACGTGGATCCCATCGGCGCCTGCGTGGGCACCCGCGGCCAGCGCGTGAACACCATCGTGGAAGAGCTGGGCGGCGAAAAGGTGGACATCATCAAGTACAGCGACGATCCCGGCGAGTATGTGGCCGCCGCGCTGGCTCCCGCCGACGTGGTGAGCGTCGAGGTGCTGGACAGCGACGCCAAGAGCTGCCGCGTGGTCGTGCCCGACGATCAGCTCAGCCTGGCCATCGGCAAGGAGGGCCAGAACGCCCGTCTGGCCGCCAAGCTGACCGGCTTCAAGATCGACATCAAGTCCGTCACCGCCGCCGAGCAGGGGGAGGACGAGAGCGAGGATGATCTGCTGGTCGAGGAGGATGACAACGCGCTGATCGCCGACGACGAGGAGAGCGCCGTCGAGGAATAAGCGGACGATGAACCCTCACCTCGGGAAAGCCCCAAAGGGGCAGACCATATCTGCTTTATAAACGAAAGGAGAGCTGCTCCATGCCCAAGAAAATACCCCTGCGCCAATGCCTTGGCTGCCGGGAGATGAAGCCCAAGCGGGAACTGATCCGGGCGGTGCGCTCCCCGGAGGGCGAGATTTCGCTGGATTTTAAGGGCCGCAAGCCGGGCCGGGGCGCTTATGTGTGTCCCAGCGCAGACTGCCTGAAAAAAGCCCGCCGCTCCAAGGCGCTGGAGCGCGCCTTCGGCGCGCCCATTCCGGACGAGGTCTGGCAGGCGCTGGAGCGCGAGATGCAGGAGGCTCCGCCGGTGACGGCGGAGGGCGAGTCCTGAAGCCGTGGCTGTCCCTTCTGGGCATGGCCCGGAAGGCAGGGCAGGTGCGCCTCGGCGAGGAGGCCGCCAGTCAGGCGGTGCTGGATCACAAGGCCCGGCTCATTCTCGTCGCCGCGGACGCCGGCGAGACAACAGCCCGGCGGCTCAAGCGGCTGGAGAGCGACAAGCTGCCGGTGCTCACCCTGCCCGAGAAGAAAAGTGAGCTGGGCGCGGCAGTTGGCTTTGTCGATGTGGCCGCCGCGGCGGTGTGCGATCTGGGCTTCGCGTGTGCCATTGCCCAGAAGCTGGCGGCAGAGGACGAGAACTGCCGGGATACGGCGGAGCGCCTGAAAGCCCGCCAGTCCAAAGCCGTGCGCCGGAAGGCGGATACCGCCAGGCACGGCAAGAAATCGGCCAGACGCGGCAGATGAGCGCGCGTCTGAGCCGCCGCCGGACGCGGCGAAAAACAGGAAAGAAGCGGTTTACTGAAAACCGCATACCGTTTGTGCCAATGGGAAAGCATAGGCGCTTTTCCCACCTGCGTTTTCCCATTGGCACGAGCCCCGAATCACAGGAGGTGGCTATTTTATATGAGTATTGATGTGAAGTATCGTGTGCGTGAGCTGGCCAAGGACTTCGGTCTGAGCAGCAAGGAGATCACCGAGATCCTCTCCAAGTACGGCGAGGCCCCCAAGAGCACCATGCAGGTGCTGACCGACCGGGAGCTGAGCATGGTGTTTGAGTACCTGACCCAGCACCATCAGATGGAGAGCCTGGCCGAGGTGTACGCCGAGGGCGCTCAGCCCGGTCAGAAGAAGGTCGAGACCAAGAGTGCGCCCAAGGCGGAGAACGCCGGCAAGGGCGGCGAGCAGAAGAAGACTGAGCAGGCCGCCAAGCCCGCCGCGGAGAGCGCGCCCAAGAGCCGCGTGCCCCAGAAGAAGGTCGTTGACACCCGCAAGGCGGCCGACGTCAATCTGGACCGCTATGACCAGCATCTGGAGGATCTGGCCCCCGAGCGCGCCGAGCGGATGCAGCAGGGTCAGGGCAAGCAGAAGATCAAGCAGCAGAGCCGCAACCGCCAGCAGCAGCAGCGCCAGTCCGCCAAGCGCCGTCAGGAGGAGCAGGCCCGCCAGATGCGCCGTCTCCAGCAGGAGATCGCCCGCAAGGCCCCTGTGAAGGTGCAGATCCCCGACGAGATCGCCGTGGGTGAGCTGGCCAGCCGGATGAAGAAGACCGGCGCCGAGGTGGTCAAGACCCTGATGAAGAACGGCGTCATGGCCTCCCTGTCCGACGTGATCGACTTCGACACCGCCGCCATCATCGCCGAGGAGCTGGGCTGCGTCGTGGAGCATGAGGTCATCGTCACCATTGAGGAGAGACTGATCGACGACCACGAGGATAAGGAAGAGGATCTGGTGGAGCGCGCCCCCGTCGTTGTGGTCATGGGCCACGTCGACCACGGCAAGACCAGCCTGCTGGACTATATCCGCCATGCCAACGTGGCCTCCGGCGAGGCCGGCGGCATTACGCAGGCCATCGGCGCCTATCAGGTCACCGTGGGCGAGAAGGTCATCACCTTCCTGGACACCCCCGGCCATGAG
>USIZ01000003.1 GCA_900554855.1 uncultured Eubacteriales bacterium
AGTGGGTTTCATGCGGTTCCCACCACATCTAAACCGTAAATACATTATACGAGGAGCGCATTGGCTTTGTATCAGGCGCTTTACCGCAAGTGGCGGCCCCAGACCTTTGACGAGGTCACCGGCCAGAGCCATATTACCGACACCCTCAAAACTCAGGTGGCCTCCTCCCGTCTGTCCCACGCCTACCTTTTCACCGGCACCCGGGGCACCGGCAAGACCACATGCGCCAAGATCCTCGCCCGGGCGGTCAACTGCGAGCGCCCGGTGGACGGCAACCCCTGCAACCAGTGTCCCGCCTGCCGCGGCATTCTGGACGGCTCCATTCTGGACGTGCTGGAGCTGGACGCCGCCTCCAACAACGGAGTCGATCAGGTGCGCGCCCTGCGGGATGAGGCGGCCTACGCCCCCGCAGCGGTGAAAAAGCGCGTCTATATCATCGACGAGGTGCATATGCTCACCCCCGCCGCCTTCAACGCCCTGCTGAAGATCATGGAGGAACCCCCGGAGCACCTGATGTTCATTCTGGCCACCACGGAGCTTCACAAGGTGCCCGCCACCATTCTCTCCCGGTGCCAGCGTTTCTCCTTCAAGCGCATTCTGCCCGAGGATATTGTGAATCGCCTGGAATATGTGGCCTCTCAGGAGGGAATCGACCTGCCCGCCGACGGCGCCGCCCTGCTGGCCCGGCTGGCGGACGGCGGTATGCGCGACGCCCTGTCTCTGCTCGACCAATGCGCCGTGGGCGGCGGCACCATTGACCGCGCCCGGGTACTGGACACGCTGGGTCTGGCGGGCAACCTCAAGACAGCCCACATTTTCAACGCCATCCGAAAAGGAGACGCCGGCGCGGCAGTCACCCAGTTCGGTGAGCTCTATTCCGCCGGCAAGGACGTGACCGCGGTGCTGGGAGAACTGACCAGCCTGAGCCGGGATCTGCTCATCCGACAGACCGCCCCTGCTGCCGGGCTCACCCTGATGGCGGGCGGCTATGACGAGGCCACGCTGAACACGCTGGCAAAAAATATGCCCCCGGAGCGGCTCATCGCCATGCTGGAGCTGCTGGAGCAGGCCACCGAGGACTGCAAGCGCTCGGGCAGCAGCCGCACCGTGGCAGAAATCTGCCTGATCCGGCTGTGCGACCCCTCGCTGGACGGCTCCAATGCCGGACTGGCCGCCCGGATTGCCAAGCTGGAAGCAGCGGTGGCGCAGGGCATTCCCGTCCGGGCTTCTGCCCCGGCGGAACCAGCTGCTCCGGCGGCGCAGATGCAGCCCCGCCAGGAGGAAGCCCCCCCTTGGGACGACACCATGCCCCCACCCCCGGACGACAACGACGCGCCCCCGATGGAAGGTGCGCCGGACATTCCGGCTCCGGCGGCGTCCGCTCCCAAGCCGGCGTCCAAAAAAGGCCCGGTCAACAGCGGTGAATGGCCCAAGCTGGTGACCGCCATGCGGGGCGCCGTAAAAATGCCCGCCTACTCCTTCCTCAAGAAGGCGGACAGCACGGTGGGCATCCGGGAGGGCAACATACTCACGATCTACTGCATCGAGGAATTTGTCTACGACATCATCAACAAACCGGAAGTTCTCACGGCCATTGCAGATGTGGCATCGGCACAGGCGGGCACCGCCGTGGAAGTCAAGCTCCACAAGGGGGGCCCGTCGGGATCGACCGCGGGAGGCGCCGGGGCCAAAGCCCCGGCGGCCAAGCCGAAGCCGGTGGGCTCCATGGCCGATTTGAAACAATTTATGCAGCAGCATCAATCATAACAAAGGAGAGTTTTCATTATGGCAAAGGGTTTTAACGGCCGCGGTATGCGCGGCATGGGCGGTATGGGCGGCAGCATGAACATGAACATGGTGCGTCAGGCCCAGAAGATGCAGGCCGATATGCAGAAGATGCAGGCGGAGCTGGAGGAAAAGACCTACACCGCCAAGGCCGGCGGCGGCGCAGTGGAGGCCGTGGTCAGCGGCAAGCACAGCCTGATCAGCCTGACCATCGCTCAGGACGCCGTCGATCCCGACGACGTGGAGATGCTTCAGGACATGGTGATCTCCGCCGTCAATGAGGCTATGCGCCAGGCCGACGAGGACGCCGCTCAGAGCATGAGCCGTATGACCGGTGGGCTGGATCTGAGCAAATTCGGACTTTAAGTCTTTAAGCAAGTGCAAAAGTGCATTTACCAAACTGAAAGCGGATGGAAGCGCTCTTCCATCCGCTTTCAGCTTATTTACCTTTCAGGGACTGGGCAGACAAGGCCGCGCCAGCGAACAGCAGAAACGCACACAACGCACCCAGTTTCGGCACAGTGCGGCGAAACTCCATCCGGCACCTCATTCGTTCTCCTCCGGGGTATCCACCCACTCCAGCAGGTCGCCGGGCTGGCAGTCCAGCGCCTTGCAAATGGCGTTCAGCGTGGTGAAGCGCACTGCTTTGGCTTTGTTATTCTTGAGAATGGAGAGATTTGCTGGAGTCAGATCGATCTTCTCCGCCAGCTCACCCAGGCCGATCTTGCGCTTGGCCATCATCACATCCAGATTGACTACGATCATGTCCGCCACCTCAAATCGTCAGATCCTGATCGGCCTTCAGGTCGGCGGCCTTCTGGATCAGGTGGGACAGCACGGCAGACACCACCGCAATGGCCGTACCCACCAGCATTACCGCCGCACACAGCAGAAGCAGAAAGGGCGGCAGCCCCCGCAGGATCACGGCCAGCGCCAGACCGCCCACCAGACACAGGCCGGTATCCAGCACCGCCAGCGCGCAGATCCACTTGAGCGCCTGTGCGTTTTCAACACAGAAGCTGTTGTCCGCGCCGATTCGCCCAGCCATCTGCCACACCAACGCCAGCACGATCAGTACCGGCACGCAAAGCGCCCACAATCCCGCAAGGCAGGGCCAGAACAGCCACGCGTATTCCACATCCACTTTGGCAATGGTCGCGCCATACATCGGGAGCAAAATTCCACACAGGCCAATGCCCGCCAGCAGGCACAAAATGACGATGCACTTCAGTGCTGCCGCAAGCTCTTTTTGCTTCATAAAGATCCGCCTCCTCTTTTGATCTACCCTGAGTATAGCATACTTCAAATTACAATTCAATAACTTTTTATTGTTTTTCGATATTTTCCGATTGCAAGCGAGCCCCCGGATGGCGGGGGCTCGCTGTATTAAAGATCAATCCGCGCAAAACGGCGGATGCTGATACGCAATGCCCACAGAGTGAGCAGAGCATAGACCGCCAGGCCGACGGCCAGCACCGGAAGCTGGTGGAGCTGAGCTGCAAGATCCATGCGGTCGCACCACCGAGCAAAATAGGGCACAATGCGGAGCAGGATCTCCATCGCCAGCATATAGACCGCCTGCGCCAGACTGCCAAAGAGGAAGGGCAGTCCGATGCTGCGGCCGTCCCGGTAGAATCCGGGCAGGAAAATCAGGTTAAAAATCCCCAGCTGCGCCGCCCCCAGCCCCAGCAGAGCCAGATTGGCCTCAAAGCCCACCTGATTATTGAGGAAGCTATAAAGCCCCCGCACCGCCATGAAGGGCAGGCAGGCCACCAGCATTCCCAGCTCTATGGCGGCGGTCTGGACGACCCGGGCCTTCACCATCTGGCCCTTCGTGATCGGCAGCGTCATCATATAGTTCAGATCCCGATTCTCCCGGTTATACTGAAACAGGAACATAACACCCAGCGCGGCGTAGAAAAAGGTGACAAAATAAGGATAATTCGGAATGAGCAGCAACCCTGCCAGCAGCCAGAAGCAGTAGGGCAGCGGAAACAACGACAGTGTAAACTCCTTGCGCAGCAACGCCTTCATGCCCTCGACTCCCGTTCCAGATGCACCATGATGTCCTCCAGCCCGGCGGGCTTGACCGTCCCCGCCGGGAACCGGGCGGCCTGTTCCGCCGGGCAGAGCCCTTCCACAGTCCCGGCGTACCGCCGCAGACCGGTTAGGCCGGTGAGCTCCGCTCCTGCCAGCTGCTCCGGCGTGCCGCGCACCAGCCGCCAGCGGTTCAGCAAGGCGCTTTGCTCCTCGGAGCAGAGCACCCGCCCCCTTTGCAGATAGGTGATGGTGCGGGCGCATTTTTCCAGATCGGAGGTAATATGAGTAGAGAACAGGATACTGACTCCCCGCTCCTCCGCCAAGGTCAAAAATAGTTCCAGCAGTTCATCCCGGCTCACCGGATCCAATCCGGAGGTGGGCTCGTCCAGGATCAACAGCCCGGCCCGGTGACTGAGGGCCAGCGCCAGCTGGTACTTGACCTTCATGCCGGCGGACAACTCCGCCGTCCGCTTGCGCTCGTCCAGTTCAAAGGTGCGCAGGCAGTTCTGATAGGCCGCCTCATCCCAGTTTGCATAAAAAGGCCGGGTGGCTGCGGTGATGGCGGACAGCCGTTTGCGCGGAAAATAGTCCACGCCGCCGGACACAAAGCCGGTACGCTGGCGCAGGACAGTATTCTCCGGCGGGAAGGGCTGGCCGAACAGCGTGACCGTCCCCGCATCCGGGCGCAGATAGCCCATCAACGCCTTCAGCGTGGTGGTCTTGCCCGCACCATTGGCGCCGATCAGCCCCATGATGCTCCCCTCTGCCAGCGAAAAACTGACATTTTCAAGGGCAAAGTCGCCAGAATACCGCTTGCAGAGGTTTTCTACCCGCAGCGCATCCATGTCAGTCCTCTCCCCTGTCCGGGTGCTTTTGAGCTTCGAAGATCGCATCGGCAAAGGCCGTGTAGGCCTCGTTGGACACCAGCGCAATGCCCTGCTGACGATCCGCCAGCAGAAGCAGGGTGTCCCCGGGACAGATGCTGAACAGGTCGCGGGCTCCCTTGGGAATGACGATCTGCCCCTTGTCCCCCACCTTGACCGTGGCGATGAATTTATCCTTTGGCATATCCATGACGATCTCTCCTAGAACGCAAAAGTGGGAAAAGTATAACTTTTCCCACTCAATATAGCACGCCCTGTTTTTCCTGTCAAGGCGTCAGCGCTCGCTGGGCCCGGCCGGGCCTCCGACAGCGAAGATTAGGTCATCCAGGTCGCCCTGATCCCGGTCCTGGCAGTATGGATTTGGAAATTCCAGCATCTTTGGTTCCATGGGAACACCTCCAAAAAAGTCTACCGGTTATTCTATGCGGCAGATGGGAAAAATATGACTGGCTGTTGACGCAGTTTTATTCCAATGGTAAAATAAAAAATACGCCGGAGTGGCGGAATTGGCAGACGCCCGGGACTTAAAATCCCGTGGGAGCGATCCCGTGCCGGTTCGACCCCGGTCTCCGGCACCAAACAAAAATAATCCGAACCTGGTCTTCACAATCGAAGACAGGTTCGGATTATCTGTTTTTTTAATTTATCGTTCAGATATTCCTCCAGCGGGAATGACAACGCGTCATCCCTGTGCGATCCATGCAGGCGTTCGTTTTGTCTGTTTTCTGTTCTTTTACCCCTCGTAGGGTTCCCACTGGCGGACGATCTTCCCGCTCTCCAGCTCCCGGATCGTATTAAACAGCACGGTCTGACCGCGCCACAGTTCGTTGTCCGCGTGAAAGTGGCCGCAGTACCAATGCTTATAATCCGTTCGATTCTGGATGCCGTCAAGGAAGGCGTTCAGCGGCCACTCCTCCGGCACAGCGGACTTGATGGTGCGGCGGTGCATGGAGGCCAGATAGGCCGCAGACTCCGATGGGAGAGTGTGTGTAATGATATAATCGACCTGCCAGTCGGCCGCACCGAGATTCTGCTCCGCATTGGCATACTCCTCCTCCGAGGGCATCTCCTGCGGCCACCAGGAGACCCCCTCCTGCCGCAGGCACCTGTCGAGAGAGTACCCGCCGCCGAAGGCGAACAGCGTACTGCCGCCGATGCGGTACACCTCCCCGCGCATCAGGTGGATGAGGTTGGGACGCAGTCTGTGGACGCGCCCGCCCTGCCACCGTTCGACGGGGTACTGCTCCAGGCGGGTGAAATTCTCGTGGTTGCCGTCCACGAACAGGACGGTGTAATCCTGCCCGGCCATACGATCCAGAAAGGCTTCATCCGACGGACAGCACCCGCCCCAGAAGCCCACACCGAAGTCGCCGCACACAATCACCGTGTCGCCGGCGCGGAGCACCGGCTCGATCTGCTCCGTCCATTTTCTCTGCAAGCCATGGGTGTCCCCGGTCACATAGATCATAGTCTCCCTCCGTTCCGCCTGAATCACGAACTATTCAGGATAAATTGTAACAACTCTATCAGGCTTCGGCAAGAAATACCGCCTCGGCGCATTTCATGCGCCGGGGCGGTATTGTTTCGATTGACTCAGCGCTGATACTGCTGGGTAGTGTCATTGTAAAATACGCTCTCCCAGTCGGAGCCGGTCCAGCGGTAGCCGCTGCTGCTCTGGGCCCGGCTGGTCTGACCATTGTCAAAGGCCATCTCCGCCTCCGCCCAGATCGTAGTCCCCTCGGTGATGCCGTCCATGCTGATGTCAGCCTGGGGCGTCTCCCAGGTGTACTCGTTGCAGGCAAGGCCATCTGCCGTGACCTCGTCATTCCCGTCGGTGCGTTCCAGCGTCAGCTCCTGCCGGGAGAGTTCATCCCCGTCCGGGCCGGACATAACGATCCACGCTCTCTGCTCTGTGACATCCCGGGGCACCCAGTCGCTCCACTGCTCATCCATAGCCCAGCCGATCATATCGGAATTGGTCATCACCGAGACAAAGCCGTTCGCGCTTCTGGCCGTTCTGCCCGCCATTGTAAAACCGCAGTTCAGCTCGACATCCAGTCTGATTTTGGTACACGCCTCCAGATCGGCGAAGGAATAGGTGTTCAAAGTGGTGCGCTTCTCCCCGGTGCTGAAATAGTAGCTCATTCCATCCTCCAGCGGTGCGGTGATCCTTCCGGTATAAGTGCCGCTGGCGGCGTCCCAGCTCTGCTCGTCGGCATAGACGCAGGTTCCGTCCCCCCGCAGCAGGTAAAAGCTCAGCGCATCCGGATCCGCGGGAGTCTCCCGCAGAACACCGGTGAACAGGAGCCGGGCCGTGTTCGCCTGATAGTCCACATCGACCAACTTCAGATCGTAGTAGGTCAGCAGACCATACTCCTCATTGAGCGCATTCTGTACCCGGTCGGTAATATTGGTATCGATATTGGCTACCGAGTTCTGCACATAGCTCAGCTGGTTGGACAGGTTGTTGACCGTGTTCCGCACGCCGCTCAGCTCGCTTTGCAGGTTCACCACCCGGACGGTCAGGAACACGAGACAGGCCGCTGCGGCGATCCCCGCAGCGATCAGCTGCTTTTTCCGTTTTGGGGGCAGTTTCTGTGGCTGGGTCAGCTTCGCAAGGTACTGCTCCAGCACCTCGGTGGTCTGTGCGTCCGTTCCGCCGTTCTCCTGTGGCTGTGCCGGGGCGGGCAGTTCTTCCACGCCCAGCAGCCAGCCCACTGTCACATTGAACTTTCGGGCCAGGCCGATCAGCTTGTCCACATCGGGCAGTGCGGCGTCCGACTCCCACTTGGAAATGGCCTGCCGGGACACCCCCAGCTCCTCGCCCAGTGCCTCCTGAGACAGGCCTGCGCGTTTTCTCAGCTCTGCGATCCGTTGACCGATGGTCATAGCGCTCACTTCCTTTCTGTGCCCAATTCTAGCAAAAGCGCCGGTTTTTGAGAACCAACCCGACGTTTCAATCTGTCAACCGCCGGTTGCGGGGCAGATTTAAAGGACAAATTGGAGTTTGTAGGTTTGCAACGCACCCTCGAAAGCCTTCCCCTTGAGGGGAAGGTGGCATTTGCAAAGCAAATGACTGATGAGGTGGCGACGACGAGAAAACCGTCCTGGACCTGCCCCCTCATCAGTCACGGCTCCTCCGTGCCAGCTTCCCCCAAAGGGGAAGCCTTTTGGAAGTGCTGTGCAAACCCACAAACCCAAATTTACCCCATCAAACCTCCGCGCTCTCCAGTCTCAGCGCCTCCATGGCCGGGACCTCCACTCTCAGCACGCCGTCCACCGCCAGATACCTCCGCCCGGTGTTCAGCTCCAGTGCGGCCACACCTTTCCAGGGAAGCTCTGCCAGCGCGGGCTCCGCACCCCGGTTTACGGCCACGCCGGCACTCCGGCCGTCCTTCTCCCGGGTGAAAGAGAGCACGCTCCCGGCGCAGGTGCCCCAGCGGAGCACGCCCTCCCGCAGAGGGGCGGAGCGCTTTCTGTGCTGCCCCAACGCGGCAAACCACTCGGTAAGCGCCCGGTCCTCCCTGCCCCACGGGAAGGTACGGCGGTTATAGGGATCCTCATACCCCTCCATGCCCGCCTCATCGCCGTAATAGACGGTGGGCGCGCCGGGAAAGGCAAACAGTACGGCGGTGCCCAACTTCAGCAGTGCGGCGCCCCGGCGGCGCTCCTCGCCGCTCATGACGTACCCGCCCCGCTGTTCCTTGGTCCACTCCTGTCGCTGGGTACCGGTGCCCAGATAGGTCAGAATGCGCAGTGTGTCGTGGGTACCCAGCGAGTTCATGGCGTTATAGAAGGCAAAATCGGGATAATTCTGCCGCAAGGTCTCCATTTCCAACTGAAATTCCGCCGCGTCGCCCCCCAGCAGGTAGGCGATCAGCGCATTGCGGAAGGGATAATTCATCAGCGCATCCAGATGGCCGCCCAGCAGGTGGCGGCGGCGCACGCCGTAGGCCACCTTGGTAGTGCCGTCTTCCCAGACCTCTCCGATGACGGCGGCGTCCGGCTTCTCCGCCCGGGCGGCATCATGGATACCGGCCACAAAGTCATCGGGCAGCTCGTCGGCCACGTCCAGCCGCCAACCGTCTGCGCCGCGGCGCAGCCAGGTGCGCACCACAGAGTCCTCATCGCCGAAGATGAAGTTCCGGTAGCCCGGATCGCGCTCCTCCACGGCGGGCAGGGAGTAGATGCCCCACCAGGACTCATACTTGTCCGGCCAGTGAGTAAACTGAAACCACGGGCGATAGGGGGAGTTCCAGTCCCGGCTGGCCCCCTCGTGCTCGCCGTAGGAGCCGTCGCCGTTGAAGTAGCGGCTCACCCAGCCGGTGTGATTGAACACGCCGTCCAGCAGAATGCGGATGCCCATTTTGTGCGCCTTTTCGCACAGGCGCTCAAAGTCCTCGTTCGTGCCCAGCATGGGATCAATGCGGCTGTAATCCGCCGTGCCGTAGCGGTGGTTCTCCGACGCCTCAAAGATAGGGCAGAAATAGATGGTCTCCACCCCCAGCGCCGCCAGATAGGGCAGCTTTTCCTCCACGCCCTTCAGGTCGCCGCCAAAGAAATCCCGGTTGCAGATGTCGTAGCCCTCCGGTGTCTTGCCCTGAGATCCCACGGCCGGGGCCTCGTCCCAATTCTGGTGTACCCAGCGGTTTCCCATCATCCCGGCGGGATCCGGGATGCGGCTGCGGCAGAACCGGTCGGGCAGGATCTGGTAGCACATCCCCTTGCCGAACCAGCCGGGCACCCGGTCGCGGCCGTCGTAGACGGTGAGCTGATACTCGCCGGTTTTCAACTCCCGGCCCCGAAACCCGGTGAGCCGGAAAGAATACCACACAAGGCCCACATAGTCCCCGGTGTCCACCGTGCAGGAAAATTCATCCCGCACCCAGTCCGTATCCGTCCACGGCATGGGAATGGTCTCGGTGCGGTCCCGGTCAAACTCATAGCGGAGCGTGACCTCGCCCCGGCTGAAGCCCATCGTTCTTGGCGGGCGCAGGGTCAGGCGCACCGTCTCCCCGGCGCGCACCGCGCCACAGGGGGCCTTACAGCGAAGGTCCCCCGGATCAAACACATCGCTTTCGTTCATGTCATCCATCTTCTTCTCTCTCATGTTCATTCGCCCTCATCAGCGGGCAGGGTATCGCCGTTCGGAGCCGTCGTATCCTCATCCGCCAAAGCTGCGCCGTCCTCAGCGGGAGCGGCATCCTGCACAGTCGTATCGGCGGGGGCGACAGGCTGTGCGGTCTGATCCGCCGCATCGGTCCGAGGCTCAATGCCGAAATACTGCTCCAGCATCTTCGCCGCAATGACGGCGGTGGCCGCGCCGCTTCCGCCCTTCTCTACTGCCACGCAGACGGCGATCTGGGGATCGTCATAGGGGGCAAAGCAGACGAACAGGCCGTTGGCGTTCTCCTGACCGGTGACCTGGGCGGAGCCGGTCTTGGCGCCCACCTGAATGCCTGCGTCGGTCAGATTTTTGAAGGCCGCTTCCACGGATTTCGTATTCTGCACCACCTCCAGCATACCCTGCTTGATGGCGTCCAGATTCTGGCTCTGAAGCTCCACGGTATTCAGCACTTTGGGCTCATATTCCGTGACATTGCCGTCTGCATCCGTCACCCGCTGGAGCAGGTGGGCGGCATAGCGGGTACCGCCGTTGACCAGCGTGGCCACATAGTTGGCGATCTGAAGCGGAGTAAACAGGTTATCGGACTGGCCGATGGCGGCGGACAGGGTGTTGCCCGCGTACCCCGTTGCGCCGACGCTGGCGGAATACTCCGGTCCGGCGTTAACGCCGGTGGACTCGGCCAGCTCAATGCCGGTGGACTCGCCCAGGCCATAGGCCCTGGCATACCGGGTCAGCGTCTCAATGCCGACGTCGATGCCCACATGGTAGAAAAAGATATTGCAGGAGTCCCGCAGAGCGTCGCTCACCGTCTCCATGCCATGGGTCGCGCCGTTCTGGCGGTAGAGCCAGCACCGGAACTGGGTGCCATAGTAGTCCATGACGCCGGTGTCCTGGATCTGGGTGGAGGGGGTGATGTCCCCGGTCTCTAGTCCCGCCGTGGCCGTCACCATCTTATAGGTGGAGCCGGGGGAATAGGTGCCCTGAAGTGCCCGGTTGAAGAGGGGGCTCAGGCTGTCATAAGCCTCGTTATAGGTCATGGTCGCCGCGTCAAACGTGGGCCAGTTGGCGCAGGCCAGCACACCGCCGTTGTGCACGTCGATCGCCACTGCCGCACCGCCGCCGGTGCTGTTGTTCAGTTGGGGGACGTACTCGGCCAGCGCGTCCTCCGCGGCGGTCTGCAAACCGCCGTCCAGCGTCAGCGCCACCGTGTCGCCGGCCTTGGCCGTGACGGTGTCCTCCACGCTGACGGTATTGCCCTCCTTGTCCGCAGTGACCGTGCGTTCACCGGGGGTACCCTTCAAATAGGACTCGAATGCGTGCTCCACGCCGGACTGACCCACGCTGTCGTCCATGCTGTACCCCTGGGCTTTGTAGTTCTCACCGGTGTCCCAGTTCTCTGCCGTGATCAGGCCCACCCGACCCAGCAGATGGGCGGCGTAGGGCTGGGGATAGGCGCGCACGCTGACCGGATCAATGCTGACGCCGGGCAGGGAGCGCTCCTTCACCACGCTGATAAAGGAGATGTCCACATCGCTGACGAATACATAGTCCGTCCACAGGATCTCCTTTTTGCGTAGATAGCAGGAGTAGAGCACACCCAGCACGTCACGCTGTTCGCTCTCGCTCCGCTCAGTCAGGCCGAAGGTCTCCGCCATCTGATCCAGCAGGTCGGCAGCGTCCGCGTTCTTCTCCCACTTCATGGCGTCGCACAGCCGCCCCAGCCGGGTGGCCTTGGTCTCGCCGCTGTCGCTGTCCACATAAGTGTAGGTATTCTCGCCGGTAAAAACATAGGGAGCCTCGGCGGAGATGGGCAGTTCGGTGTCTGTCCATATGATGTCGTGCTCCCGGCAAATCTCGATGAGCTGCTCCACCGCCGCGCCCTGGGCCGCCGCGTCACCCATCTTGTCCAGATCCAGCGTCACCTGATACTGGGTTTGATTGCCAACCAGCACATTGCCGTCCCGGTCGGTGATGATGCCCCGGGCCGCAGGGACGCTCTCCACCGAGGCGAGCGTGTTCAGCGACTGGGCCGTGGACTGGTCGATCTTCTGAACAATCTGATAGTGATAGAGCAGAATGAAGAAGCACAGGAACGTGGCCGCGGTCAGCGCGGCAATGATCCCCGTGCGGATATGAAACTTTTTGCCTTCCATAGGCGCTCCTTCGCGTGCCCATCCGAGGCAGAGCCGTCGATGGGCGGGATATTGTCTGCCGCTCCGCCCGCAGGCGGAGCAATTCGGGCAGTCGGCACTCAGTAGGTGCCCAGCTTCTGATGCACAAATCGAAACAACGGGTACGCCGGCAGGGCCAAAATAAGCGAATACGCCAGCTCCATCCCGGCCAGACGGCAGATGATGCCAAAGCTCCCGGTCCCGGAATAGAGCATCCAGCCCGCCCGGATCAGCTCCGTAACCAGCAGGCTCACAAACGCCCCCAGCAGACAGGCGCCCAGCAGCTTTTTGGGCTTGCGGTCAGCGGCAAAACCGGTCAGCATTCCCAGCAGTGCGCCAAGAAAGATCATACCGGCTCCGGCCCCGCCCGGCGCAAGGCAGGCAAACAGCCCGGCGCACAGACCGAAGATCGACCCGGCCACGCTGCCCTCCATGACCGCCGCCAGGGCAATGCCCACCGGCAGAAAATTGGGGACGCTGCCCAGCAGGGGGAAGCGACCGAAAATCAGAGTATAAAAGAAATCACAGATCAAAAAGGCAATGGCGTAGCCGATCCAGAGGATCACGCCGCCCCGGCGCTCTGTCATAGGGCAGTCCTCCTCATTCCACCACATCAAAGGCCTTGATGACAAAGACCTGACTCAGCTCGTCCAGATGGACGGAGGGCTCCACCACTGCATAGGCCTCCATGCCGGAGGCGGTGACATCGGTCTCCGTCACGGTGCCCACAATAATGCCGCTGGGATAGACGCCGCCCATGCCGGAGGTCATGACCTGATCCCCCTCGCCCAGCGCTGCGGAGGGCGAGAGATAGCTCAGCTTGCAGCAGCCCTTTGCCATGGTGTCCAGATCACTGGTCAGAATGGCGGACTCCTCCGTCCGCACCGCCGTGGCGCCCATATTGGTGGACGGGTCGATGAGGGTGTTCACCGTCGCCCAGTTCGTGCCGGTCTCTGTCACCACGCCCACCAGGTAGCCGGTTTCCGTCACCACGCACATATCCTTCTCAATTCCGCTGGAGGTGCCCTTGCTCAGGGTGAGAGTGCTGCTCCAGCTGGTGGTGGTGCGGCCGGTGATCGCGGCGGACTCAAAGGTGAAATCCCGGTGAGCATCCCGAAGTTCCAGCAGCTTTCTCAATCGCTCGTTCTCGTCCAGCGCCGTCTGGGCTCGGCGGTTCTCCTCGTCCATCTGGGCCACCTGGCTCTCCAGCTCGGCCACCCGCTCCTCCAGCTCGTGGTAGTGCAGGGTGTAATCCCGCACGGCGGCGATCTTGTCCGTGACAAAGGTAGCTGCCGCCCGGAAGGGCGTGCCCAGCGCCCCCAGTACCCGGCCGGCCGGACCGGTCAGATCAGGCACAAAGACGGAGCCGATGCTGATGGCCGCCGTCAGCAGAAGGGCGATGATGAGCACCCATATTCCATTGTGTCGCAGGAAATTTTTCAAGGATAGTTCTCCTTTATGTATTGCGAAGCTGCTCTCGCTTTGTCATCCTGAGAAATGACATGACGAAGAATCTTACAGCGCACTCTTCTACCATACACCTCACTGCCTGTCGAAGGTCCGTGTTTTCAAATCCTTCGCTCCGCTCAGGATGACTCGGCTGAGTGCTGCTGCAAAAACGACTCGAGGCAGAAGCTGATTTTTACCCCAGATCCAGTTCAGCGAGCATCTCATGCAGGGCACACACGGGCAGACCGACCACATTGTAGTAGTCCCCCCGGATACCGCGGATCAGGGTGCAGGCCCGCCCCTGAATACCGTAGGCTCCGGCCTTGTCCATGGGCTCTCCGGTGGCGACATAGGCGTCGATCTCCTCGTCCGTCAGGGCGCGGAACTCCACCTCGGTACACTCCACATGGGTATATTCCTCGCCAGCGGCCAACACGGCCACGCCGGTATAGACCTGATGGTGCCGCCCGGACAGGGCGCGGAGCATCTCCTTTGCCCGCGCCTCGCTCTCCGGCTTGCCCAGCACCTCATCTCCCAGCGCCACCACGGTGTCCGCACCGATGACGGCGCAGTCCGGACGGAGCGCGGCCACTTCCCGCGCCTTCTGGAGCGCCAGCTGCTCCACCAGCTGGGCGGGCGTCAAAGCCTCGGGCGCGTTCTCCTCCCCCTTGGCGGGCAGGATCTCAAAGTCATCCAGGCCCATCTGGTGCATAAGCTCTCTCCGGCGGGGCGAACCGGAGGCCAGCACGATCTTTTGCGTGCCCATCAATTTGTCCCCGTACTGCCGAAGCCGCCCCGGTCGGCGCCCTCCAGATGGGTGCGCTCCTCGAAGCGGATAGCGGGCTGGTGAGCCATAATGCGGAACTGACACACCCGGTCGCCAAACTCCACCACGGTGTCCCGGGTGGCGTAGACGGGCAGCTTCCACTCGTCATTGTCGCCGCAGTAGCTCTCGTCAATGACGCCCATGGAGTTGGTCTGCAACAGCCCCCAGGTCTTGAAGGTGGAGGAACGGGGCACCACATGGGCCTCGTAACCGGCGGGCAGTGCCATAGCCACGCCCAGCGGGATCAGGGCAAAGTCTCCCTTTTTTAGCTCCATGCGCCGGGCGCAGCGCAGGTCGATCCAGTCGGACTTACCGTCAATATAGGTCAGCTTTTCCATCTCTGGATGGAAGTATTTGATTTGAATGGTTTCGCTCATGGTGATTTTTCTCCGTTTTTCTGGTTGTTTGTACAGACTCCTGTCAGTCAGCCGCACCAAAGGCTTTGGGAAGTCTGCCTGTTCTTATTCCACATCCCGGTAATAAAGCCCCCGGGTGAACCCCTCTGATGCTACCGCATTTCCGGCGCGATAGGCGTCGAATACACGCAGGCACTCCTCGGGGCTCTCCTGCGTAAAATTCAGCCGCAGCGCCCAGAGCCCCGCCTTTTGCAGTTCGCCCTGCTTATCCGCCAGCCACAGGGGCAGGCTGTTGAAGATCTCGTTTCGGCACCCGTAGGCCCGCAGCACCGGGAATTTCGCTTTCCGCCGGTCCACGATGCTGTTCTCCGCCTCGCAGCCGCGCCTGCACTTCCCGTCCCGCGCCTTATAGATGCAGTTCTCGGTGATCATCAGCGGCAGGCGGCCATAGACGATCAGCTCGCTGGGCAGGGGCTTCTTCTGGTCGCGCACCCGGCTGAGCCGCTGCTCGAAGGACAGCGTCACGGACTCCACGCCCAGTCCGGCGTACATCCGGGCGCACTCGGCGTTGTAGACCTCCAGCCCAAAGTCTCCGCGCACGCGCATGCCCGCCCGCCGGGCCAATTCAAGGTCGCCCAGATTGCCCGCAAGTACGGACTGAGCGCCCGCCGCCTTCAGTTCAGCCAGCTTCTTTTCCACATCTGCCGTCTCCCGGTCCCAGCGCACTCTGGGCAGGGCGACAGAGGGTTCAACGCCCCACTCCAGCATGGGGCCGAACCACCGCTTCGCCTTGAGTGCCTGTTCCAGCGGCAGGTAAATGATGGCGGGATCCCGCTCCAGCAATGCCTGCGTCAGCTGATGCGCGTTCCGGAGATATAGCGTAAAGACAGGCTTGTCCGCATTTGCCCCGGCGTTGTCCGCCTGGGTCGCATAGGGGGCGCTGCGCCGCTGGGGCGGCGCGCCCCGGAGGGCGGTCATCTGCTCCAGCGCATCCCGGCGCAGGGCGTTCAGCTGGGCGGCTGGGGCCATCAGCCCCGGATTTACCACGCCGACAAGCTCGGTGATCTCATAGGGCGTGCCGCCGGTCTTTTTCAGCCGCTCGGCGGTGTCCTCTACCGTGGCAGGGCGCTTCAGCGCCGTCTGGGGCACCTCGCCTGACACATGAACCGTGCGGACGCCGTCGCTCAGCGCCAGCGCCATGGGCGTGCCGATGCGCAGCGCAAAAGAGCCGGTCAGCGCCACGCGCGGGTGCTCCCGGCCATAGTCCGCCCGCGCAGCGGCGAAGAGCTCCTTTGGCTCCCGCTCCTCCTGCCGGGTGCCGAACATATGGCGGCCCGTATGGTCGGTAAAATAGCCGTCGCTGAACCCCTGACGGGAGAAGGCGGTACGCAGCTGCTCCACCTCCTCGGCGGTGGGCTCCCGCCCCTCCCGGATGGCCCGGGCATAGATGCCCGTCACCACGGCCACATATTCCGGCCGCTTCATGCGCCCCTCGATCTTCAGGCAGGCCACGCCCAGCTCCTCCAGCTCCCGGAGGTGCCCGGCCAGCGACATATCCTTCAGCGAGAGCAGCGCTTTGTCCGCCCGCTCGCCCCATCCGTAGCTCAGCCGGCAGGGCTGGGCGCACAGGCCCCGGTTGCCGCTGCGGGTGCCGATCACAGAGGAGAAGAAGCATTGGCCGGAGTAGCACATACACTGAGCGCCATGGCCGAACACTTCGATCTCAATGGGGGAATGGGCGCAGATGTAGCCGATCTGATCCCGGGAAAGCTCCCGGGCCAGCACCGCCCGGGTACAGCCCAGATCCGCCGCCCGCTTCACGCCGTCCAGATTCATAACACTCATCTGGGTGCTGGCGTGGATGGGCAGATCCGGAGCCGTCCGGCGCACCAGATCCAGTACGCCCAGATCCTGCACCAGCACCGCGTCCGCCCCTGCGTCGGAGGCAAAGCGCACCTGCTCCGCCGCGCCGGGCAGCTCCGCGTCCGAGAGCAGCGTGTTCAGGGTCAGATAGACCTTGACGCCCCGGACGTGACAGTATTCCACCGTCTCGGCAAACTGTTCCGGGGTGAAATTTTTTGCGTTGCGCCGGGCATTATAATCACCAAAGCCCAGATAGACCGCCCCCGCGCCGCTCTGAACGGCGGCGGTGACCGCCTCCCGGGACCCGGCCGGAGACAGCAGTTCCAGCATGATTACTTCTTATCCTTGCCGCTGCTCAGGCGGAAGATCTCCCGCTTGGCCTCGCTCAGGTCGGCCTTCATCTGGGCGGACTCGTCCAGCGCCTCCTTCAGCTGACGGCGCAGGCGCTCGCTGGCCTCCATCTCTTTGAAATAGCTGTCGGCGATGTTGGCGGCAGCCAGCACGGCGGCATCCATGGAGGAAACGCCGGCAGTGCGCGTCATCTCCTGGATCTGACCGCTCACGTAGCCGGCCACCTTCTCCACATAGGCCTCGCCCTCGTCGGAGATCAGGGTATACTCGCGCTGGGCGATGGTAACGGTAACTTTGCTCTTCATATTCGGAAATCCTCCAGTCAAAGAATGGTTTATCTGTTGTCTATGGGCAGAATCCGCCCAATTATGGATAGTAGCATTATAGCATAGTTTCATGGGTTTGAAAACGGAAGATTATATGAATCCTGCGCCCATTCCCGCCGACGCCCGTCCCCTGCGCAGGAGCGTCGATTTTTCGGTTCTCGCCCGCTTCTCTCTTGCCAGCGCGGGAAAATTCTGCTATCATATAGCTTGTAATATTATGCGCAACTGCGCTTTAAAAAAGGAAGGAAACCATTGAAATTTGAAAACCTGGGCCTCATACGTCCCATCCTGAACGCACTGGAGGAGCAGGGCTACCAGCAGCCCACCCCCATTCAGGAACAGGCCACCCCCACCGCGCCGGCGGGAC
>USIZ01000004.1 GCA_900554855.1 uncultured Eubacteriales bacterium
CCTGCGGCAAGCTGTTCTCCAGCCTGTTTGGTGTCAATTACATGACGGCTATGATCGTCTCCGCCGCCGTCATTGTGGCCTATACCGCTATGGGAGGCTTCCTTGCCGCTTCTACGACCGACTTTGTCCAGTCCATCGTCATGACTGCCGCGTTGATCTTTATGCTGGTCTTCGGCATCAGCATGAGTGGCGGCGTGAGTCAGGCGTATGACTTTGCCTCCGGCATACCCGGCTACCTGTCCCTGACCCACCTGTTTGACGGGGAGACCCAGTCCGCCGTGTCCTACGGCGGTCCGCTGTCCATTGCGTCCACGCTGGCGTGGGGCCTCGGTTACTTTGGAATGCCCCACATTCTGCTCCGCTTCATGGGCATTCAGGATCCGAAGAAGCTGAAGGTGAGCCGCCGCGTGGGTTCCATCTGGGTGGTCATCGCCATGTTCATTGCCATCCTGATCGGTGTGCTGGGTCTCACGATGGTGCACGCAGGCAATCTGGAGGGCGTGGCCGACTCTGAGCGCATTCTGATCGCCATGGCCACCAAGCTCTCCTCCTTCGGCATCCTGCCCGCTTTGCTGGCCGGCGTGGTCATGGCCGGTATTCTGGCCTGCACCATGTCCACCTGCGACAGCCAGATGCTGGCGGCCTCCTCCTCCGTGTCCGAGAATATCATCAAGGGCGTGTTTGGCCTGAAGGTGAGCGAAAAAGGCAGCATGCTCATCGCCCGCATCACCTTGATCGTCATCTCCGTCATTGGCGTCATCATGGCCCGGGATCCCGACTCCTCCGTGTTCCAGATCGTCTCCTTTGCGTGGGCCGGCTTCGGCGGCGCCTTCGGTGCGGTGGTGCTGTGCGCCCTGTTCTGGCGGCGGGCCAACCGCTGGGGTGCGCTGGCCGGCATGATCGGCGGCGGCGTCATGGTGTTCGTCTGGAAGTTTGGCATCAAGCCCATGGGCGGCGTCTGGGGCATCTATGAGCTGCTCCCCGCCTTCCTGACCAGCCTGATCCTCATCGTGGTGGTCAGCCTGCTCACCCCTGCTCCGGAGCAGGAGATCGTCGACGAGTTCGACAGGGTCAAAGCCATCAAGGACTGAATCCAACAAAATGATCTTCCCCCGGCGGCTGCGGAACATTCCGCGGCTGCCGGGGGTTTGTACATCTTTATCACATTTTAAACTAATCTCCTCTGCCATCTTAAAAAAACCTGTGGTAATATATAGGTGTAAATTCAGGGGGGATCTGAAATGAATACAATTCTGGTCTGCGATGATGAGCGGGACATCGTCTCCGCCATCCGCATTTATTTAAATGGAGAGGGCTACCGGGTGCTGGAGGCCTATTCCGGCGTGCAGGCGCTGGAGCTGATGGCCCGGGAGCGGGTCGATCTGGTGCTGATGGACATCATGATGCCCGAGATGGATGGCCTGAGCGCCGTGGCGAAGATCCGGGAGACGAGCAACGTGCCGGTGCTGTTTCTCTCCGCCAAGAGCGAGGACACCGACAAGATCCTCGGGCTGAACATCGGCGCGGACGACTATATCACCAAGCCCTTCAACCCGGTGGAGCTGTGCGCCCGGGTGCGCAGCCATCTGCGCCGCTATATCCAGCTGGGCGGCGCGGCGGCCCAGAACGGCGCCATTATGCGGGTGGGCGACATTGAACTCAACGACGAGAGCAAGGCCGTCACGCTGGATGGGGAGCCGGTCTCCCTGACGCCGCTGGAGTACAGCATTCTGCGCCTGCTCATGGAGACCCCGGGCAAGGTGTTCTCCTCGGACGAGATCTATCAGGCGGTCTGGAATGACGCGCCCTACGGCGCCAACGCCACTGTGGCGGTGCATATCCGCCATCTGCGGGAAAAGCTGGAGATCGACCCGGCCAACCCCCGCTATCTGAAGGTGCTGTGGGGTCACGGCTATAAAATGGAGGCTGACAACGGATGAATCCTGCACGCAGCAGTGTGGTAAAATTTTTGGCCGCCGTGCTGGCCGCCGTCAGCGTGTGCGTCAGCGTACTGGGCTTCGGCACGGTGTACTATGCCACCAGCTACAACGGGTACAGCACCGGCATCACGCTGAACTCCTTCCGCAACCGGATCTATGGCGAGCGCATCAATGAGGATTTGCAGGAGGTGGTGGAGTTCTGCTCGCTGTCCCTGGTGGAGGAGGACTGGGCGTCGGAGCAGTGCAGCGGGTACGCCAACCGCTTTGCCCCCCAGAGCAGCAATTTCTTCTTTACGGTGGAGGACATGGACACCCAGGAGATCCTACTGTCCAATTACACCGATGAGTACAGCTTCTCCGCCCGGCTGGATACCTATATCGGTCCGGCGGACTACTATGACTACAACAGCGTGGACGAGTATTACGAGTCCACCAGTCAATCCTACTATTCTGCCAACGGCACTGAGATACTGGAGTCCGCACTGGAGTCCGCCGACTATGACCCGTCCTTTACCGCCTCCGGAAGCGTGGAGCCGACTTCTGAAACCGCAGTGAATGACGGTGCATCCGCCGATGCCGGAGCGGCGGCCGAAGGTACGGACACCGCTGGTAGCAAGCTGCGCCATGTGATGATCACCGGCTATGTGCGCAAGAACATCAATGACGCGGACGCGGTGGTGGACGATTATTATGTGCTTGACCACTACGCCGAGACGGTGTATGGTCTGCGCTATCAGGCGGTGGCCGGAGCGGCGGGGGGCGCGGTGCTGTTTCTGGTGCTCTATGTCTTTCTGCTGTACGCCGCAGGACGGCGGAAGGGAACGGACGAGATAACGCTGCGCTTTGTGGATCACATTCCGTGGGATGTATACCTGCTGCTCTGCGGAGCGCTGGCGCTGATGGTGGGGCTGCTGGGGTCGTGGACAGGCCAGTTTGTCGGCAGCGCTCCGTTCCGGGGCTCTTCGATTGTCGGCATTGCGGTGGTGGCGGCGGGGGAGAGCGTCCTGTTTATGGCCGCTTCCGTGTCCATCGCCGCCCGGAGCAAGACGCCGGGATGGTGGAAAAACAGCCTTGTCTATCTGGCGTGGAACGGCGTCGGCGCTCTGTTCCACCATCCGCTGCGACAGCTGGGCTATTTCCTGACCCATCTGTCCATCATGTGGAAAACGCTGCTGCTGGGCACGGTGTTTGTGGGGCTGGAGGTGCTGAGCCTGTACCCCTTCTATTGGGACGGCAACCCGGTGTTCCTGATCGCGGTGAATGTGCTCTTCGGCCTTACGATCATCGGCGGCGCGGTCAACATGAAAAGACTCCAGCTGGCCGGTAAGGAGCTGGCCGACGGCAATATGGAGTACCGCGTGGACACCGGCAAGCTGTTCGGCGACTACCGCCGCCACGGCGAGGATCTGAACCATATCGGCGACGGTATCTCCGTAGCCGTGGAGGAGAAGGTCAAGTCGGAGCGCTTCCGCACGGAGCTCATCACCAATGTCTCCCACGACCTAAAGACTCCGCTGACCAGCATCGTGAACTATGTCGATCTGCTGAGCAAGCTGGATCTGAGCGAGGACGCCCGGGCCTATGTGGAGGTGCTCCAGCGACAGTCCAACCGGCTCAAAAAGCTGACGGAGGATCTGGTGGAGGCATCCAAGGCGTCCACCGGCAACCTGAAGGTGGAGCTGGGACCCGTGGATCTGGGCGAGCTGCTGGTGCAGGTCACCGGCGAATATGAGGATCGGCTCCGGCAGGCGGGGATCAGCCCGGTGGTGCAGTCCCCGGAGGAGCCCATCATCGCCATGGGCGACGGGCGCTACCTGTGGCGCATCATCGACAACCTGCTCAGCAATGTGCGCAAGTATGCCCTGCCCGGCACCCGGGTCTATATCGACGCCAGCGTGCTGGACGGCGCGGCGGTCATTTCGGTGAAGAACATCTCCCGGGATCGGCTCAACGTCAGCGCCGATGAGCTGCTGCGACGCTTTGTCCGGGGGGACGCCTCCCGCAACACCGAGGGCAGCGGCCTTGGCCTCTCCATCGCCCAGAGCCTTGCGGTGCTGATGCACGGCAAGCTCTCCCTCACCGTAGACGGCGATCTCTTCAAAGCCGAACTCAGCCTGCCGCTGGCTGAGCAGACTATGGAGGCCATGCCGGAGAAAACGGAATAAAGCAAAATACCCCCGCCGATGCTCCGCAGCAGAGCGTCGGCGGGGGTTTGTATGTGCAATACTCACCCCAAAGCTTCTTTTTGTCTATTTTGCCCTTGTCTTTCTCCGCCGCGCCGCTGTAAGATAGGCAGAGAAAATCTCTCTCCCGAAAGGAGCGTTTTCCTTGTTTTCCAATCGTGATCTCCGGCGGCTGCTGATCCCGCTGATCTTTGAGCAGCTGCTGGCCTGCCTGATGGGCGTGGTGGACACCATCATGGTGACCCGGGTGGGCGATGCGGCCATTTCTGCCGTCTCCTGCGTGAATACCATCAATACGCTGGTGCTCTACCTTATCAGCGCCCTGTCTGCCGGCGGCACCATCATCTGCTCCCAATACCTGGGGCGGAAGGATCGTCAGCACGCCATCCGGGCGGCGGAGCAGGTCTATCTGGTGGCGCTGGGGCTGTCCGTTGTGCTGTGTGCCGTGTGCCTTGTGTTCCGCACCGGGCTGCTGAAGCTCATCTTCGGCCAGGTGGAGGACGCGGTCATGTCCCAGGCGCAGGACTATTTCCTCGTCACCGCCTTCAGCTATCCCTTCCTTGCCCTGTCCGAGACCAGCGCCGCCCAGTTCCGGGCGGGGGGCAATGCGCGCCTGCCCATGATCGTCACCGCGCTGGCCAACGGCGTCAACATCGGCGGCAACGCCCTGCTGATCTTCGGCTTCGGCCTGGGCGCCATGGGCGCGGGACTTTCCACGCTGGTGTGCCGGGTGTTCACCGCCCTGTTTCTGGTGATCTGCCAGAGAAACCCCAAGCTGCCCATCCCTGTGCGCGATTACCGCGCCATCCGGCCGGACGGCGCGCTGATGAAGATCATCTGCAAGGTGGCCATTCCCACCGGCATCGAGAACGGCCTGTTCCAGCTGGGCAAGCTGCTGGTGCAGTCCACCGTTGCCACGCTGGGCACCACCGCCATTGCCGCGCAGGCCATGATCAACACGCTGGATGTGATCCAGTCCACCCCCGGTGTGGCGGTGGGGCTGGGTCTGCTCACCGTGGCGGGCCAGTGCATGGGCGCGGGGCGTCCGGATGAGGCCCGGCGCTATACCCGCAAGCACTGCGTCATCTCCTGGTGCGTCGTGCTGGGCACCAGCCTGTTCTTCCTCGTGCTCACCCCGTCGATCTGCCGCCTGTCCGGCCTGAGCGCCCCGGCGGCGGAGCTGACCTTCCGTATGCTGCTGCTCATCACCGTGATGAAGCTGCTGTTCTGGGTGCCCGCCTTCACCCTGCCCAACACCCTCCGCGCCGCCGGCGACGTGAGCTTCACCGCGCTGGTGTCCGCCGTGTCCATGTGGGTGTTCCGGGTTGGCCTGAGCGCCCTGCTGTGCCGGGCGCTGGGCTTTGGCCTGATCGGCGTATGGATCGGCTGGTTCACCGACTGGGTGTGCCGCCTGATCATCTATGTCGCCCGCTACCGCATCGGCACGTGGGCAAAAAAGGATCTGCTGGGGGAGAAAGGTGCCTCAAAATAACATATACATATAAAGGACAAGAATGGCCCTGTGGAAAACTCCACAGGGCCATTTTGGCGTTTGTGCTTATTTTTGCAGGCTGGCCAGGAACTGGAGTGCCACCCGGGGGGTGCGGTTGGGATGGCGCATCTCCCACTTGACGGCCTCGGTCCGGAGCACCTCCCGGTCGCATTCGATGCCCTTGACGGCGGCCAGCTCCTCCACCATGTCGAGGAACTGGTTGCGGTTCAGCGCCGTGTAGGGAATGCGCAGGCCGAAGCGCTCGGCAAGGCTGGTCTTTTCCTGAATGGTCTCCTTGTTGTCCACCTCGTCGCCGTTGCGGTCGGAGAAGTTCTGCTTCACCAGATTGCGCCGGTTGGAGGTGGCATACACCGCCACATTGGCGGGCCGGGGCTCCAGACCGCCCTCCAGCACGGACTTCAGCACGGAGTAGGTCAGATCGTCCTTGTCAAAGGCCAGATCGTCGATGAACAGGATGAACTTCTGGGGACGGTGGGCCAGCATACGGATGAGCTCGCCCAGATCGCCCAGGTCGGCCTTGTGTACCTCAATGAGGCGCAGGTTCTCAAAGCCGGGCATACCCAGCAGGGCCTTGACCGTGGCGGACTTGCCGGTGCCCGGGTCGCCGAAGAGCAGGACGTTGTTGACGCTTTTGCCCTCAATCAGCCGCCGGGTGTTGGCCACGACCTTGTCCCGCTGGAGCCGGTAGCCCCACAGCTCCTCCTCTGGCACAAAGTCCGGGTGCTCCACCGGCAGGAGCCGGCTGCGGTTCCAGGTGAACGCCCGGTAGCGGGCGAACATCCCCACGCCGTTGACCCGGTAGAACTGGCGCACGCTGTTGAAGTCGAACTCCGCCCGGCTCTGCCACTCGGGCAGGGAGTGGACGGCCTCGCCCCAGCTCTCCGGCAGGCAGGCGGCAATGGCGTTCTTCAGCTCCTTGCAGGGCAGCAGAGCGATGCGGCGGAATACGTCGATGTCATGCGCGGCGGCTCTGGCCAGGGCTTCGCTCTCCTCGCCCCGGGCCGCAGCCTCGGCAAAGGGGCCGACGCCGTAGCGCATCCGCTCCAGGAACCAGTCGCCCAGACTGTCCCATCCGGCGGCGGTGATCTGCTCAAACAGGGCGGTGTACTGATCCATCGCCTGCTCGCCTTCCCCCCGTTCCAACGCGCCGAACAGGCCCACCAGGCTGGTTCCGGCCTGCTCATCCAGCAGCGTGCGGTAGGGGGAGACGCTCTTCAGCGCAGCGTAAAAATTTTCATTCATTCAGAGATACCTTCTCTCGGAAGCAGTTTGCAAATCATAGAGATTTGACCGAATTGTAGCCTTTTCAGCGCGCCTTGTCAAGGTTCGCACGGCTTGAATGTCAATGCGGCGGAGCGAAGCCGGATTTTGGGAACTTGGCTGCGCCTGAAAAGGGCGCAGGTGAGCGCGGAAAGGCGGATGTTATTTCGAGGACGTTTGTTGTTTTTACCAACCTGACCCCGAAGTTTTGTGTGGAATCTGGTTGACATTGCAGTAGCATCCCGTTATAATAAAATAGCTTGAGAGGGTCTGTGACCCGCTCAGAAACAAGACTTCCGCATTGGGCGGAGGTAAGGGAAAGTATCAATACATTTTAGGAGGAAGATTACCATGAATAAGCCTTTGGCTGATTATGTCAAGCTCCCCGAGTTTGACGAGTACAAAGAGTGGTTCAAGGCGTTTGCCGACCTGAAGCGCGAGGATGGCATCGTGCAGGTCACCTGGAAGACCAACGACGGCCCCATGCATCATTCCGGCATGTCCCATCGTGCCTGCTCTCAGCTGACCCGCGTCCTGTCTCTGGACTTCAAGAACGAGATCATCATCTTCACCCACATCGGTGACAACTGGATGATCGAGTCCGACGCCAACGGCTGGGAGACCTATTCCGAGCTGCCCACTCAGCGTTTCCAGCATCAGTATTTCGACGACACCAACCTGATCAAGAACATGGTGTTCGACATCGACGTGCCCACCATCGGCGCTATGTCCGGCCCCGGCTTCCACTGGGATTCCGCTTTCCTGTGCGATGTCACCCTGGTCTCTGACGACTGCCGTATCGAGGTTCCCCATGCTCAGGGCGGCCTGGTTCCCGGCGACGGCATGGGCCTGATGTTCCAGCACTATCTGGGCACCAAGCGCGGCAACTACTACATGATGACCACCCGTCAGGTCAACGCTCAGCAGATGCTGGACTGGGGTCTGGTCAGCGAGGTCGTCGCCAAGGGTCACGTCGTCGAGCGTGCCTGGGAGATCGCCCGTATGTGGAAGACCATGCCTTATGAGAACCGCACCATCATGTCCAACCTGGCCAAGCGTCCTCTGAAGAAACTGCTGGTCGAGGACCTGAAGCTGCACACCGTCTCCGAGCAGTATGGTTCCCTGCTGCGTGTCGCCGCCGGCGATCTGGGCGACGAGAACTCCGCTCAGCAGGATGAGAAGTACATCTCCCGCGTCAACGACTGGCGTTATGCCACTCAGGACATGATGGAGCCCCAGACCGCTGAGTCCTGGCGTTCCATGCCCGCTAAGGCTGGCGCCTGGTGGGAGAAGGTCCGCGCTGGCGAGATCGAGAACCCCTATGTGTTCGAGCACTCCAACGAGCCCGACTGGTACTCCTTCGACTAATCTGTCTTTTCGGAATAGCCTTTTTGACCGGCACCCCTTTGGGGTGCCGGTTTTTTCTTCTTTTCAAGGGCCTTTGGCCCTTGAAAAGAGAAAAAGATTGCAATTTGTTCCGCCAACTGCGGTGGGCGGAATTCTGTGAAACTGCCATTGATGAAAGCGCCTGCTTCCAAGCCGATGCCCATGAAAAGGGCATCGGCTTTTTTGTTTAGGCGGCGGAAAAGGTGGAGAGACTGGATTAAACAAGGATGGAGAGGCGGGACAACTATGGCGGAGACAGAATTGACGCGCCCGGCGCGGGCGCTGGTGTGTCAGGCCCGGCGGCTGTCGGCCCGGCTGGGGCACGGCTATGTGGGCAGTGAGCATCTGCTGCTCGCGCTCAGCACGCCGGAGGGCGGCATGGCGCAGCGCATTCTGATCGGGGCGGGGCTGACCGATCAGGCAGTGGAGTCCGCCCTTGTCCTGCTGGTCGGGCGGGGCAGTCCTGAAAAGGCCCCTTGTCAGGGGTTGACGCCCGCCTGTCGGCGGTGTATCGGCCGTGCGGCGATGGAGGCCCTTGGCCGGGGCCGCCCCGGCGTAGAGCCGGAGCACCTCCTGCTGGGGGTGCTGGGAGAGGGGGACTGCATGGCCGCCCGGGTGCTGTCCGGGCTGGGCATGGATGGGCCGACGCTCTATCGTCAGGCTGTGGCCTCTCTCGGAGAGGGTGGTACCTCCATGCCCTTCCGCCCCCGGGGGAGGGAGAGCGAGCCCAGCCGGGAGAGCAGGCTCATGGAGCAGTTTTCGCAGGATTTGACCCGCCGGGCCGCTGCGGGAGAGCTGGATCCCGTGACCGGACGGGATACGGAGCTGGAGCGCATCACAGAAATCCTGTGCCGCCGTACGAAGAACAATCCGGTGCTGCTGGGAGAACCCGGCGTGGGTAAGACCGCGCTGGCCGAGGCGCTGGCTCAGCGCATTGCCGCCGGGGCGGTGCCGACGCCGCTGAAAAACGTGCGGCTGTTGTCGTTGGATCTGTCTTCGGTGGTGGCGGGCACAAAGTACCGGGGCGAGTTTGAGGAGCGGCTTCGGAAAATTTTAAAGGAGATCAAAAAGCTGGGGGATGTTGTGCTCTTTCTGGACGAGCTGCACACGCTGGTGGGCGCGGGCAGTGCGGAGGGAGCCATCGACGCGGCCAATATTCTGAAGCCCGCACTGGGCCGGGGCGAGATCCAGATCATCGGCGCCACGACCCGGGAGGAGTACCGCCGCTATATCTGCAAGGATCCGGCGCTGGAGCGGCGGTTCCAGCCGGTGCAGGTGGAGCCGCCCACGCCGGAGCAGGCGCTGGGCATTCTGAAGGCTCTGCGCCCCCGCTATGAACGCCACCACGGCCTGCTCATTACGGACGAAGCCCTCTGCGAGGCGGTGCGGCTGTCGGAGCGCTACCTGCCCGACCGCTACCTGCCCGACAAGGCCATCGACCTGATGGACGAAGCCGCCGCCCGGGTACGCATCCGGGGGCGGCAGGAGCCGCCGGAGCTGCGGCGCATGGAGGAGGAGCACCACGCCGCTGAGACGGCGCTTCGGCAGGCGGTGGAGCAGGAGCAGTTCGAGCAGGCCGCAGCGCTCCGGGATCAGGAGCAGACTCTGCTGAATCGGTGGCAGAGGGAAAAACGGCGCTGGTCCCGTGCGGAGGAGGTGCAGCAGCTCCGGGTGGAGCCGTCGGACGTCAGCGCGGTACTGTCCGTTTGGACGGGCATTCCGGCCGGTGAACTGACGGCGGACGAGAGTCGGCGCCTCATTGCGCTGGAGGAAAAGCTCCACCGGCGGGTGGTGGGCCAGAGCGCGGGAGTCGCGGCGCTGGCCCGCTCCCTGCGGCGGAGCAGGGCGGGGCTCCAGGAGGAGGGACGGCCGGTTGGAGCGTTCCTGTTTGCGGGGCCCTCCGGCGTGGGCAAGACGGAGTTGAGCCGGGCGCTGGCGGAGGCCCTCTTCGGCAGTGAACACGCCCTGATCCGGTTGGATATGTCGGAGTTCTCCGAAGGGCACAGCGTCTCCCGGCTCATCGGTTCGCCACCAGGCTATGTGGGTCACGAGGAGGGCGGCCAGCTGACGGAGCAGATCCGAAAGCACCCCTATTCCGTGGTGCTGTTTGATGAGATCGAGAAGGCCAACGGGCAGGTGTGGAACCTGCTACTGCAAATTCTGGAGGACGGCGCCCTGACGGACGCGCTGGGACAGAAGGCAGATTTCCGCAATGCGGTGGTCATTCTGACCTCCAACCTGGGGGCGGACACCCTCTCCGGACATCCGCTGGGCTTTGGCGACCGGCGGGCCGGGGCGGAGTATGAGCGCGCGGTGCGTTCTGCGCTGAAACAGACCTTCCGGCCGGAGTTCCTGAATCGGCTGGACGAGGTAATCTGCTTCACCCCGCTGGGCGAGGGCGAGATCCGGAAGATCGGCGAAAAAATGCTGCAAAGTCTTGCGGACCGGCTGGAATGGAAGGGCGTGAAGCTGGAGGTGCGGGAGAGTGCGCTGGCGGTGCTGGGCCGTCAGGGCGGCAGCGCCGAATACGGTGCCCGTCCCCTGCGCCGCTTTCTGCGCACCCAGCTGGAGGAGCCCGCCGCCGATGCTTTGCTCTCCGGTGCGCTGACCGACGGCGATACGCTGCGCGTGGATGGAACCGGGGAAAACCTGACGCTGGAAGTGAGAAAAGGGTAAAATAAGACCCCACCATGCGGGGCATGGTGGGGCAGGTTTATGGCGCGTGTGTCATCCTGAGCGAAGCGAAGGATCTTAAAACACCGGTTTTGACCAGGAATGGTCTGCTTGTCAAAGATCTATGCCGTAAGATTTTTCACCCTCACAATAATGAGATTTCTTACTTCTCCAGATTCTCCCGGATGGCCAGAATGAAGTCCCGGCTGTTGAGAACGGTGACGTCCGGCAGGGTGGTGATGAGGGCCAGATCCTTGGTCATTTTGCCCTGGGCGATGGTGTCCAGGGTGGCCTTTTCCAGCTTGTCGGCGAAGGCCATCAGCTCGGGGATGCTGTCCAGCTCACCGCGCTTGCGCAGAGCGCCCGTCCACGCGAAGATGGTGGCCACGGAGTTGGTGGAGGTCTCCTCGCCCTTCAGGTGCTTGTAGTAGTGGCGCTGAACGGTGCCGTGGGCGGCCTCGTACTCATAGTAGCCGTGGGGGCTGACCAGCACGCTGGTCATCATGGCCAGGGAGCCGAAGGCGGAGGATACCATGTCGCTCATCACATCGCCGTCGTAGTTCTTGCAGGCCCAGATGAAGCCGCCCTCGGCCTTCATGACCCGGGCCACGGCGTCGTCGATCAGGGTGTAGAAGTATTCGATGCCGGCGGCGTCAAACTTCTGCTTGTACTCGGCCTCGAAGATCTCGGCAAAGATGTCCTTGAAGGTGTGGTCGTACTTCTTGGAGATGGTGTCCTTGGTGGCGAACCACAGATCCTGCTTGGTGGCCAGCGCGTACTCGAAGCAGCTGCGGGCAAAGCTCTCGATAGAGGCGTTCAGGTTGTGCATACCCTGCGCTACACCGGGACCCTTGAACTCGTGTACCAGTGCGCGCTCCTCGGTGCCGTCGGCAGCGGTATAGACCAGCTCCACCTTGCCGGGGCCGGGAATGATCATCTCGGTGTTCTTGTAGACGTCGCCATAGGCGTGGCGGGCCAGCGTGATGGGCTTCTTCCAGTTCTTCACGCAGGGTTCGATGCCCTTCACCACGATGGGGGCGCGGAACACGGTGCCGTCCAGCATGGCGCGGATGGTGCCGTTGGGGGAGGGCCACATCTTGTGGAGGTCATACTCCTCCACCCGCTGGGCGTTGGGAGTGATGGTGGCGCACTTGACGGCTACGCCGTACTTCTTGGTGGCATTGGCGGAGTCCACCGTCACTTGATCGTTTGTCTCGTCCCGGTGCTTGAGGCCGAGGTCATAGTATTCGGTTTTGAGATCCACGAAGGGAAGGATCAGCTCGTCCTTGATGATCTGCCACAGGACGCGGGTCATCTCGTCGCCGTCCATCTCCACGAGGGGAGTGGTCATGGGAATACGGGGCATGGAAACACCTGCTTTCATTTTAGTGACTTTATTATAGCGAAGTACGGGGCGTTGTGCAAGAGGGAGACCAAAAAGTTTCATTTTGCGGAGCAAAATCGTTTCTGCCAAAACCGCCCCGCATGATCCATACGGGGCGGCAAATGATTTGATTTATGCGTGAGCGGCCTCGGACTGCTCCTCTTTTTCTGCCTTTGCGGCCAGCCCCTTGGCGTTGGCCAGCATCAGCTTGATGCGGTTCTCCTGGTTGATCTCGGTGGCGGAGGGATCGTAGTCGATGGCGACGATGTTGGAGTTGGGGTAGTTGTCCTTCAGGGCGCGGATCATGCCCTTGCCCACAATGTGGTTGGGCAGACAGCCGAAGGGCTGGGCACAGACGATGTTGTTGGTGCCGGAGTGGATGAGCTCCAGCATCTCGGCGGTGAGCAGCCAGCCCTCGCCCATCTTGCAGCCGTTGCCCAGATAGCCCTTGACCAGTCTCTGAAGGTCGGCAAAGTCGCCGGGGGCGCGGAAACGGCCGGAGGCCTTCAGGGCGTCGATCATATCGTGCTGGCACTTCTCAATGTAGCCCATGAAGAACTGGCAGACCTTCTTCTTGAGCAGGCTGCCGCCGTAGATATCCACATCCACCACGCGGTTGTAGATCTTGAAGATCATGAAGTCGGTCAGACCGGGCACCACGGGCTCCGCGCCCTCGGAGAGCAGGAACTGCTCCAGATTGTTGTTGCCCAGGGCGGAGAACTTGACGTAGATCTCACCTACCACGCCGACCCGGATCTTCTCGCCGGGAGCATAGGGGATGGTCTTGAAGTCGTTGCAGATCTCGTCAAAGGCGGCGCGCATCTGCTTGCGGCTCATGCCCTTGCCGGCGGTAAAGCGGTCAATGAGCTTATTGCACCAGAAGTCCACCATCTTGTCCGTGTCCCCGGCGTTCAGCTCATAGGGGCGCACCTGATTGGCCACGTTCATGATGAGGTCGCCGTACATCATGGCGTAGATCAGCTTGCGGATCAGCGGAATGGTCAGGGAGAAGCCGGGGTTTTTCTCCAGACCGAAGGAGACGGAGATGACGGGGATGTACTCCATGCCAGCCTTCTTGAGGGCCTTGCGGAGCAGGTGGATGTAGTTGCTGGCGCGGCAGCCGCCGCCGGTCTGGGTAATGAACAGCGCCACCTTATGGGGATCGTAGCCGCCGTTTTTGATGGCGTCGATGAACTGGCCGATGACCAGCAGGGCGGGGTAGCAGGTGTCGTTGTGGACGTATTTCAGTCCCTCGTCCACCACGGCGCGGCCCTGATTGTTCAGCTGCTCCACATGGTAACCCTCCAGCTGGAGCATTTTCTTGAACATACCGAAGTGGATGGGCAGCATCTGGGGCATCAGGATGGTGTATTCCTCCTTCATCTCCTTGGTGAAGAGAAGGCGGCCGGTGTTGTCGTATACTAATTCAGCCATGGGCAGAAACCTCTTTTTCAGGATTTGGGCCAGTAGACCGGCCCGCGGGAGCGCTGGCAGCCCAGCGAAGTCTGCAATGCCAGCGAGGGGAGATTGTCCTCAAAGATCTGGGCATAGGGGGTGAAACCCCGGGAGAGATCCAGATTTACGATGTGTGCTTCCAGCAGGGAGGCAAGTCCCCGGCGGCGGTAGGCGGGGTAGACCTCCAGCAGCCCGAGGGTGCCGTCATCATGCCAGCCCATAAAGCCCGCCAGCGTGTCGCCGTCAAATGCGCCGATCACATCATGGCGCTGGAGCGTTTTCATGAGATCGTCGTCGCCGATCAGGGTGTACTGGGCCCGGACGGCGGGATAAAAGGACTCGTCCAGCGCCCGGAGCGTGAAGGAGTGCTCCGGGACGGGGATGGGAGATGCACTCATATAGGCGGTCTGCCAGCAGAAGTTGCAGCCGGGATAACCAAAGCGCTTTTGCAGCAGCGGCCAGCACAGCTCCTCGTGCCAGGTGACGTAGCCCGGGTCCTCCGGCAGGAGCGCAATCAGTTCGGCGGCCCGCTGTTCGGTCTGGGCGGACAGGGTGTAGTGGTCACCGCCTCCGGCCAGCGCCACCCGCACCAGTGCGCCCTGCGCGTCGGCGTCCACCACCTGCCCGGTGCCCCGGGCCAGCGGCTGAGTGAGGTCGAGATAGCGGATGGGATCGGCGTCAATGACCGCCTTTAGACAGGCCAGCTCATTCATGGGCGGCAGCGCGCTTCTTGCGCTCCTCGATGGCGGCGATCAGCGAGCGGATGCGGATCTTGACCGCGCCGAGGTTGGAGATGTCGTCGATCTTCAGCTGGGTGTAGAGCTTGCCGCCCTCCTCCAGAATGGAGCGCATCTCGTCGCCAGTGATGGCGTCCACGCCGCAGCCGAAGCTGACCAGCTGAATGAGCTCCATGTCCTCCTGGGTGCAGACGTAGCGGGCGGCGTTGTACATACGGGCGTGGAATGTCCACTGGTTGAGAACGGTGCGGGGCTGTTTGTCCATTTCCCAAGCCACGCTGTCCTCGGTGATGAGCACAAAGCGGAAACCGGTGACCAGATCATTGATGCCGTGGTTGATCTCCGGATCCATGTGGTAGGGACGGCCGGCCACCACCATAATGGGGCAGTCGTTCCGACGGGCAAAGTCGATGTACTCCTGAGCGGTCTTGCGGACGTCGGCCTCATAGTCGGCGTAGGCCTGATAGGCGGCTCTGGCGGCGGCGACGGTCTCCTT
>USIZ01000005.1 GCA_900554855.1 uncultured Eubacteriales bacterium
CACGATGTCCCGGCTCACCAGCCCCTTGGCCGTGGCGGGATCCTCGGTCTGCTCGCAGATGGCCACCTTGTAGCCCTTGGCGATGAGCCGGGCCAGATAGCTCTGGTAGCTGTGGTAGGGCACACCGCACATGGGGGTCTGTTCCTCCTTGGGCTTGCCCCGGTCCCGGGTGGTCAGGGTGAGATCCAGCTCCGCCGACGCCGTTTTGGCGTCCTCGTCGAACATCTCATAAAAATCGCCCAGCCGGAAGAACAGCAGGCAGTCCGGGTACTGCCGCTTGATCTCCAGATACTGCTTCCGCATGGGGGTCAGTTCTTTTTCCTTGGCCTTCGCCATGATCCCCCTCCTGTTCTAATCAAATATTTTTAGCCTTACCAGACTTTTGAAGGCTTCCCCGGGCGAGCACAGTAATCGCCGAAGGTGCTCCACAGAAAAGGCTGGCGCGGCGTAAGCCGGGACTGATGAGGGGGCAGGTTTAGAACAGTTTCCCGCTCGTCGCCACCTCATCCGGCCCTTCGGGCCACCTTCCCCTCAAGGGGAAGGCTTTCCCTCTCACTCCGGTTGCTTGTCCTCGTTTGCCGTCCAGATTGCCTCGCCCCGGCCGATCCTTCCGGCCTTGCGGCAGGGGAGCCAGACGCTGAGCGCCAGCGCGACCAGCCATGCGAGCATGACCGCGTCCAGCGGGGCATAGCCCAGATAGAGCGCAATGTCCACATAGCAGAATGTGGCGGCGCACTCCAGCTCTACCAACAGGGTGGTGAGCTTCAGCAGCCAGCCGTTGCAGACCACCATGCCCTTGCGCACGTCGACGGGCATCCGCCACATATCCAGCGGCAGATACTTGAAGCCCAGCCGGGCCACGATGGAGATGACCCACATCACGATGGGCAGGGCCAGCAGCAGGCCGCTCTGGCCGTAGCCTTGGTTGTGCAGGATCACCGCGCCCACAATGGCGAAGATCGTGCCGCCGATCTGCACGCCCAGAGAAAGGGCGGACAGGGCAATGAGCGCCGGCGTCATCTTCAGCTTTGTGCGCTCACCCACCGTCTGGGGCTTGTGGAATACTTCCTTGTGCTTTCTTTTTTTCTTATTGGCCATGTTCTGCCTCGATTCTTTGATGTTTCTATGCAGACTATCACAGCCTTCCCCTTGAGGGGAAGGTGGCCCGAAGGGCCGGATGAGGTGGCGGCGAACGGAAAGCTTTCCAGACCTACTCCCTCATCAGTCTGTTTCGCAGACAGCCTTTTCTGTGGAGCGCCTGCGGCGGTTACCGTAATCGCCCGGGAATGTGCCGCTGGCGCATTCCTGTTTCGGGCTCATTTCCCAGGGGGAAGCCTTTCAAAAGTTTCTGTTTCACGCCTCCACGATCTCTCCGAACAGCGCCCAGTTGGAGGAGCCGGTGATCCGGCAGGAATAGAACCCGCCGATGAGCTCCTCGCCGCCGTCCAGATGGACGAGCCGTCCGCCGTCGGTGCGGGCGGTCAGGGTGTGCTTGCCGTCATCGTTGCGCCCGTCCACCAGCACCCGGAGGGTCTTGCCCACATAGGCGGCGTGCTTTTCCGCGCTGATGGCGTTCTGCCGCGCCAGCAGGCGCTGGAAGTTGGCGCTCTTCTCCTCCTTGGTGAGCACGTCCTCCATCTTTGCGGCGGGGGTGCCCTCTCTGGGGGAGTAGATGAAGGTGAATAGCGCGTCGTAGCGCACCGCTTCAATGAGCTTCAGCGTGTCCTCAAACTCCTCGGTGCTCTCGCCGGGGAAGCCCACGATGATGTCACTGGTGAGCACGATGTCCGGGATCAGCTCCCGCAGACGGCGGATCTGATCCAGATACTGCTCCGCGGTGTAGCGCCGGTTCATGGCCTTGAGCACCCGGTCGTTGCCCGCCTGCACCGGCAGATGGAGGCAGGGGGCCACCTTGTCGCAGGCGGCCATGGTCTCAAAGAGCTTCTGGGTGGCGTCCTTGGGGTGGGAGGTCATGAAGCGGAGCAGGAAGTCGCCGGGGATGTCGTTGCAGGCCTTCAGCAGGTCGGCAAAGTCCATGTCCAGCCCCAGATCCTTGCCATAGGAGTTGACATTCTGCCCCAGCAGGGTGATGTCCTTGTAGCCCTCGTCCACCAGCTGGCGCACCTCGTCCAGAATGCGCTGGGGATCCCGGGAGCGCTCCCGGCCCCGGACGTAGGGCACGATGCAGTAGGTGCAGAAATTGTTGCAACCGTACATGACGCTCACCCAGGCCTTCAGCTTGCCCTGACGCACCACCGGCAGCCCCTCGGCGATGTTGCCGTCGCTGGGGGCGGTGGAGAACACCCGCTTGCGGCGGGTCAGCACCTCAAAGAGGAACTGGGGGAATTTCCACAGCACATGGGGGCCGAACACCAGATCCACATGGCGGAAGGACTTCTTGATTTTCTCGGCCATATGGGGCTCCTGCATGGCGCAGCCGCACAGGCAGATGACCTGATCGGGCTTGTTCTTCTTCGTGTGGGTCAGCGCACCCACGTTGCCCAGCACCCGCATCTCCGCGTGCTCCCGGACGGCGCAGGTGTTGATGACGATCACGTCGGCCTCCCGCTCGTCGTCGGTGAAGCCGTAGCCCATCTCCTCCAGCAGACCCCGGATGCGCTCCGAGTCGGCCTCGTTCTGCTGACAGCCGTAGGTGTCCACCATGGCCAGCGGCGGGGTGAGCCTCTGCTGGCTGAACGCACGCACCCGGGCGCAGTAATCGCGCTGTTCCTCCAGCTCTTCCTGGGGCACCATCACATTTTTACGTTCCAAATTCTGTCCTCCCGGCGGGCCTGAAAACCCGCGCTTTTTCCAGGGGCGGCGGCAGAAAAGACCGCTATCCGCCCATTATCAGCATGATAGTTCAGTATAGCATTTTTGCGCGCGGCGCACAAGATTTTCGGGGGGAATTTTGCACGGGGAAGGGGGGGTGAGCACTTGCGGCGGGGGTTCCAGTCTGTCAAAAAAGTAAAGTCTGGATTGTCTGCGTGCAAGAGCCTCGCAGAGTTCCGTCATCCGCAGATGACGGAATAAGGTGAAACCACGTTTTTTTCGAGGATATGTGCCTCGGAAAAAACACTTTTCAGGCCGCAAGTGTGCGAGCAACGCGAGTGCGCGCAGCGGACTGCATCCCTTCTCTGAAATGCGTGCATTTCAGAGAGGGCGTGTCGAGTTTCTCGACACGCTCAAACCCCCGGTGGAGGTCAACTCCACCGGGGGTTCTCGTTTACACTTCCATGATGACCGGCAGGATCATCGGGTTGCGTTTGGTTTTCTTATAGAGGAAGGAGGACAGGTCGCCCTTGACCTCGCTCTTGATGGTGGCCCAGTCGGTGAGGTGGCGCTGCTCGCAGGAGTAGAGGGTCTGGCAGGCGATGCCGCGCAGCTCATCCATCAGCTGTTCGCTCTCCTTCACATAGACGAAGCCGCGGGTGATGATGTCCGGGCCGGAGACGACGCTTCCGTCCTCGCCGGACATGGTGACCACCACCACGATCATGCCGTCCTCGGCCAGATGCTTGCGGTCGCGGAGGACGACGCTGCCCACGTCGCCCACGCCGTAGCCGTCCACCAGCACATTGCCGGAGGGCACGGTGCCGTTGATGCGGCAGGAGTTGTGGGTCAGCTCGATGACCTTGCCGATGTCGCTGATGAGGATGTTTCTGGGGTTCATGCCCATCTCCTGAGCCAGCTTGGCGTGTACCCGCAGGTGGCGCTGCTCGCCGTGGACGGGGATGAAGAACTTCGGCTTTACCAGCGCGTGGATGATCTTCAGCTCCTCCTGGCAGGCGTGGCCGGAGACGTGGAGGGCGCCCGCCCGCTCGTTGACCACTTCGGCCCCCTTGCGGTAGAGCTCGTTCACCACCGCGCCGATGGAGTTCTCATTGCCGGGGATGGCGGAGGCGGACAGAATGACCCGGTCGCCGGGCTGGATGTCGATCTGGCGGTGGGTGGAGAAGGCGATGCGGGTCAGGGCGGACATGCTCTCGCCCTGGGAGCCGGTGGTGATGATGCACACCTGCTTCTTGGGCAGGTTCTTGATCTGCTCCAGCGGCACCACGGTGCCCTCGGGCACATTCATATAGCCCAGCTGAGTGGACACCTTCAGGGCGTTCTCCATGCTGCGGCCGCTGACGGCCACCTTGCGGCCATAGCGGGCGGCCACGTTGATGACCTGCTGGATGCGGTCCACGTTGGAGGCGAAGGTGGTGACGATGATGCGCTCGTCGCAGCCCTTGAACAGGGCGTCGAAGCTGTCGCCTACGGCCCGCTCGCTCTTGGTGTAGCCCGGGCGCTCCACGTTGGTGGAGTCGCACAGCAGAGCCAGCACACCCTTGTTGCCCAGCGCGCCCAGACGGGCCAGATCGATCATGCCGCCGGAGATGGGGGTGGGGTCGATCTTGAAGTCGCCGGTGTGGACCACGGTGCCCACCGGGCAGGTGATGGCAAAGGCCACTGCGTCGGCGATGGAGTGGTTCATGTGGATGAACTCCACGGTGAACTTGCCGGCCCGGATCACGTCGCCCGCCTCGCAGGTTCTGATGGTGGTCTTGTCCAGCAGCTTGTGCTCATCCAGTTTGAGCTCCACCAGACCGGCGGTCATACGGGTGGCGTAGACCGGGGCGTGGATGTCGCGCATGACATAGGGCATGGCGCCGATGTGGTCCTCGTGGCCATGGGTCAGGAAGATGCCGCGGATGCGATCCTTGTTCTTGATGAGGTAGGTGATGTCCGGAATGACCACGTCAATGCCGTACATGTCGTCGTCCGGGAAACCCATGCCCACATCCACAACGATGATGTCCTCGCCGTACTCATAGACCGTCATGTTCTTGCCGATCTCGTTCAGGCCGCCGAGGGAAATGATCTTCAATTTTTCAGCCATAATATACTCCTTTGCAGTCTCATTTGGGATGTAACTGCGCACGGCAATGGTCGGAGGGGGCGGAACGGGTGTGCGCGGGCGCACACAAACAGAGCCCTTCCCCGCGCAAAACGCCGACGGCATACCGGCCCTGCTTCGCCGGATGCGCTGTTGGCCATTTTCCGAGGGAAAACGCCTGCTGTTGATTCCTTTTTCATTCGGCGGACGGTTCGTGCTGCCGCCCACATTGATGAAGCCCCTGTCCGTGCGGGCGCTGTGAAATGCGCCCGCCTGCCATGGCAGGTGTAAAACCGGTTAAGACGGGGTGCGCCTCCCCTGTGGAGACGGCCCGCTTACATTGCACGATACTGAAAGTATACCACAGCATGGCGCATTCGTACAGACTGAATTTCCCCCATCTTCCGCCAGCTTTCCCGACAAAAGGCAGGAAAAGTGTACAAAAGCGACTTTGTGCAATGCGTGCAGAAAAACCGCCGCCGCATCGGCAGGATGCGGCGGCGGTTGATTGCTGTGCGGTCAATCCTTCTGTTCTGGATGCTGGGTGCGGGAGATCACTTCACCCAGACAGCCGTGGCCGTAGTTCAGCATACGGTTGACCCGGCTGACGGTGGCGCTGCTGGCCTTGGTGGTGTCCATGATCTCGGTATAGACCCGGCCCTCCAGCAGGAGGGAGGCCACATCAAAGCGCTGTTCCATGGCGCTCAGTTCGGTTGCGGCGCAGAGGTCTTCAAAGAAATTGACGCATTCTTCCACCGTGTGGAGGTTCAGGATCGTTTCGTACATGGCGATGGATCGCTCATGCTTCGCGGGACGGGGCATAGGATCACTCCCTCTATATAATAGTGCTATTTTAGCACTAAAAAGTAAGAAAGTAAACCGCAATTTAAAAATTTGCAGGATTTCTGTCTTACCTGTTGACCTTTTGTATTGCTTGTATCTTTTGTATTGCTTGTATTATATTAAATAATACAAAGTGAAGGGAGGCGGGCAGATGGTCATAGAGATCAGGGACGGCTCGGAGGTACCCATTTACCTCCAGCTGCGTAATCAGATCGTCTCCGGCATTTCCGCCGGAGCGCTGGAGCCCGGCGAGCAGCTGCCCACGGTGCGGGCGCTGGCGGCGGAGCTGGGCGTCAACGCCATGACGGTGAGCAAGGCCTATCAGATGCTGAAACAGGAGGGCTTCATCGTCTCCGACCGGCGCAGCGGCGCCCGGGTGCGGGAGCGGGGGCCGCAGGACGGAACCCTGACCCGGGAGAGCCGGGAGCAGCTGCGGGTGCTGGCGGCGGAGGCGAAGGCCCGGGGTATGAGCCGGGCGGATTTCCTTGGCATGTGCGGGGCCTTTTTCGGGGGAGGAGTGAGTGAATATGGATGTGGTAATGACTTTGAGCCTGCTGGCGTGCGGCGTGCCGATTCTGCTAATCGTCTACGGCGTCATGCGCTATTACAGCCGGGCGCAGGGCGGCCTGCTCTTCGGCGCCCGGGTGGAGCCGGGCTGGACGGAGGAGCCGGAGGTGCGGGCCATCCGCAAGACGTTCGTCCGGCAGATGAATCGGTACGCGCTGCTCCTGCTGGTGCTCCAGCTGGGACTGCTCCTGATTCCCTATGTTTCCATCGCCATGACGGTCTGGGTGATCTGGATGATCGCGGCCATTGTGGTGCTGGAGATCCCCTATGTCTGCGCCAACCACGCCCTGCGGCACTGGAAGGCGGAGCGGGGCTATGTCAGAAGCGGCGAACAGCGCCGCCTGGTGGAGCTGAAGGGCCTGGGGCAGCTGCGCTGCGTGCGCTGGCTGGATTTCCTGTGGCCCGGCATCGTGTGCGCCGCCAGCTGCGCTGCCCCCGTCTGGCTGGTGAAGGAGACCCCGGAGAAATGGCTCCTCGTCGGGACGCTGGCCACCTTCCTGCTCGTGGAGGTGATCTTCGGCGTCGCCGCCGTCTGGATGGATAAGACGCGCAATGCCGTCATCAGCACCGACAGCCGGGTCAACCTGAACTATAACCGGGCCAAGCGGATGCTGTGGCGGAAGATGTGGCTGTGGTGCGCATGGCTCACCGCCGCCCTCGCTGCGATCTGCGCCGTCGGGAGCGTCGGCGGCTTCAACATGGCTATGACTGCGGTGGGCGTCGGCAGCGCGGTCTATAGCGCGGCCATTCTCGCGCTGTGCGTCTGGCTCATCCGGGCCCAGCGGGTGCTGAACAAGTCCTATCAGGCTCAGATGGATCTGCCCATCGTCAGCATGGAGGACGACGACTGCTGGCTGGGCGGACTTCTCTACTACAACCCGGATGACCGCCGGGTGAATGTGGAGAAGCGGGTGGGCGTCGGCTTCACCATCAACATGGCCACCCCGGTGGGCAAGGTGTTTTCCGTCGTCATTGCGCTTCTGATCGTGGGCACCGTGGTGTTCTGCGGCGCGTTCACCATCCCCCTGGAGCTCTGCCCGCTGAAGCTCAGCGTGGAGCGGGATATGCTGACCGCCGCGCAGGTGCGGGAGAATTACAGCATTCCGCTGGACGCCATCGAGAATCTGGAGCTGGTGCAGAGCCTGCCCTCCCTGGCGCGGGTCAATGGCACCGGGATGCCGAAGCTCTCCAAGGGTACCTACCGCGACCGGGACACCGGCGAGCGGTGCGAGCTGTTTTTAAACCCGGAAAATGGAGAGTTCCTGAAATTCACCGCAGGAGACACGACTTATTATATGAGTGCCGCCGACGATGAGCAGACGGTGGAAATTTACAATGAGCTGAACTAAAACTGAGCCGCCCGACATCCAACGGATGCCGGGCGGCTTTCTGCATGCGGTGCAGGCAGAGTTCAGTTTGTTTTCTCCGGTTGAAGATCAGTCGATTCAGCCAATCCATCACGGCCTGATACCACTTGAGGAAGATCGGGCGGGAGCACAGCAGGACGACGGCAAGGCAGAAGATGCACATTGCGGGAATGTTGATCCACGGGGCGGTGGGAATGTGCAGCAGCCTTGCGATCAGGATGTAAGCGTGCGGGGCGAGGAATGTGGAACCGGCGTATACAAGGATAGAAGCGGTGCCGATCTGGGAGAACCAGTGCTTCCGGGCGGGCATCAAATTGATGAAGGCAGCCGTAAACAGCGCGGCGGTCACATAGAAGATCAACCGATAGCCGATGCCCTCCAGATTACTGAAGCCGACGGAGCCATAGGTCATGCGGACGCTGTGGATGGAGTAGGGCAGGAACACTGCGGGCAGGATGCCGGCCAGCAGAATGAGCACGCCCACGAACTTGGGGATCTTCCGAATGCGTTCGACCGTCTCTCTGGTGCAAAGCACACCCAGCACAAAGAACGGGAGCAGGGAAAAGACGGCGCCAAGCCCCGCGTGAAAATCCTGATAGCTTGTGCAGCTGATGAGCAGCCCCAGCGCCACGGACAGAGCCAGCGGATGGCGGAAGGAGAAAAAGCTCTTGCCCAGCAGCTTCCAGAAGAACACCGCCAGCAGATAGTAAAATGCCGAGGAAGGGAGCAGGATGGAGGCGTTAAAGGTGCCCGCATTGAACTGCGCAAGCCCCAGCCTCAGCATGGCGACCGCCATCAGAATGTAGAGCCCCTGAAAGACCAGATAGGGGATCAGACATTTCTTGACGGCATTTTCCCGGGCCTTGTCCAGATTTTTTGTGAAATAACCGGTCACAAAAGCAAAGATCGGCATATGGAAAAGATAGATGTATTTCATCAGGATCTCTTCCACATTTCCGTCGGCAATGAACACGTCCAGCGTATGCCCCAGCGGCACGAGAAAGAGCATCAGTGCCTTGATGTTGTCGAACAGGTGATCCCGTGGCTGACCGGGTGAGAGTGTGTGGTTCATGGGCGGAAGTTCCTTTCCTCAGATAAGATTCAGACGAATGATTTCTGATTATATCACAAAGTAAACAACAGTACAAAATATTGTATCTGCGTTGTCCGGACACCGGAGCGTTCCGTGTTTAAAGGGCTGCCAACTCAACGAGCTGTTAATAAACTAGCAGCGGCTGCTCATACATAAAATGAGCAGCCGCTGGTGTTGTCTTAGGTACAATCGGTACGTTTTCTACGTTCTGACTTATAAGCTCGAATTCTCCGTAGTAAATACTATTCGAGCTCCAGCATTGTTTCCCAAAGAGTTCTGCCATCTGCAGGCCAATTCATTATCTCTTCATTCAACGTATACGCACTGCTGTCATCAGTAATTCTACACCAGTCACCATTAGATAACTTTAAGTATGGAAGTTTAAACTCATAAGCCACGCTTGAAGTGGAAGCAATCAGGACAACTTGAAATGTATAGACTCCTGCTGCCTGATCAAAATATGCATTTACTTCTGAAACAGGAACGGTCACCAATTCCATCCCATTAAGGCTATCAAAAAATGATAACTTATCTGTAGAATCATATGTAAATTTATCTGACTCAGAACCCGAGATAATAATTTCTATGCGCTGCAGGTTGTCTGGTACTTCAAAGCCAATATATTGAGCCTCAAAAGTCTTGCTACAGGCAGACATGATCGGTAAGAATAAAATCAATATGAGTAGAGTGCTCCACTTTGCCCCCGACATAACTTTATTCATGCTTGACGACCTGATTTCATAGTTCTACGCTTTCTATTGAGAAAAAACCCCATATAAATAGACCGATCAAAGAAAGAATACAATAGTAATCCACCTGATAGGTCTTACCGTCAGCGGCAGTTGTTGCAAAATTTGCAACAACTGCTTCTCGCTTCAATTCGCCCTCAGCGAAAATGTTCTTGATATGTCTGGAAATGGTAGATTTGTCTCTCTGAAACAGCTCCGCCATCTGGTCAATGGAAAGCCAAACCGTATCGCCGTCGAAGGTCGTTTCAAATTTCGCCAATCCATCTTCTGTTGTATAGATAATCATCTCGAACGGATTGTTATCGTTATTCTTTCCGTTCATGTCATATACTCCATTAAGTTTATGTACCTCAATGCAGGGACGCCTTCTTCTCCCTGCTTCGAGTTTGGACCTCCATTACACGTTTACACATTAATTAAGACATCCGCCTCAAATCATCCCAAAGTGACGTAATGCCTCCGTGATCGCTTTTTCCTTTTCCGGTGGGCATTGGGGCTGCTTGGCGTTTTCGGATTTCGGCTTATTGTAGTTCTCACGCTCAATAATGCCGTATTTCTGCTTCACCTGTGCGATATAGAGGTAGCTGACCTTCAATCCGGTATGTTCCAGAACATACGCCTTGATTTCCTCGTAGGTTGCCTTACTCTCCGCCGAAGTCAAATCCAACTCGTCCATCTTCACTTCGATCTCGATATGTTCCTTGCTTTGGAGTTTGGACAATAAGCATACCGTCTCGACAGATGCCCCGCATTCGTCAAATTGCGTGAGCACCTTTTGCTCAATGGGAAACTTGTACGCAATCGCCTTTACAAAGCGTTTCTGCGTCTTTTGCTCCTCACGTGGGAACAACTCAACCTCGGAAATCAGGTATTTCACAAGGTCGCGCCGCTCTGCCGCATTCATTCTATCATAGATTGCGTCAAAAGACGAGAGGATTCCAATCATAGATTGCACAGACATCTGCTCGCTTTCCAAAGTTGCCTTTTTCATCAGGCTCTCTTGCAGCAGATCCTCCGCCTTATAAATCTGGTCATAGAGGTCATTCAGACGGCGCGTCATATCCGCGCGGCGGCGCTCTGCATACTTGTCATCCGGAGCAATGCGGTCAATATCCCGCTCCAAGCTGTCGCGGCTGCGCTGTAAAGCGGATAGCTGGTTTTTGTAGGCGGTAATGTCATTCTCGACCTCGGTCATGTCCACGGCGGTCATTACCTTTTCCTGCAAATCCTTGATAAACTGCGGATTGCGAACAATCTTCCGGGTGTACTCCATCACCTCGTCCTCAACCTGACTGGCTACCACGCCATTCCTGCGGCATACCGAAGTCCCTCTATGTTTAGTCGCATAAGAACAGACATAAGATTCTGTGCGGCGCTCCGTGCCGTCCTGATTTGTCCACTTGGTCATACCGATATACATAGGTGCGCCGCATTGCGGACATTTTACGATACCGGACAACAGATGTGCGTTATACTGACCAATGTTGTGATTACCCTTTTTCCCACGAATGGCTTTGATCTCCTGAACCTTGTCAAAATCTTCTTTTGAAACAAATTCTTCGTGAGAAATAACTTCGCTCAAAATATATTCGTCCTGTTTTACCAGTCGATATTCGTTGTCGCTGCCGGGCACTTTTTCCGTCCTTCGCTTGCCCCATGCCACGCGCCCCGTATAAACCGGATTGCTAAGCATTCTCTTGATGTGGTCGGAACTCCACTCTCCATAGCTGGGACGGATGGCATTCTTTGCCGGTGGGCGAGTATAACCGTTTCGATTGAGATAGCCCGAAATTGCCGTGTAGCCCATGTTGCGGTTCAGGAACATATCAAAGACCAGTTGCACGACAGCCTTTTCTTCCGGGACGGTCTCCAATTTCCCTTTACTCTTGTCATCGCCCTTTACCAGGCGATACCCATAGGGTGCAAAGCCGCCGTTCCAGCCGCCGGATTTTGCTTTTTCCTCGCGCCCCAAAAGGCTCTGTGCAATGATGTTCTCGCGTTCCAACTCAGCTACCGCGCCAAGAATGGTAATCATCATCTTTCCCATAGAGGTTGAAGAATCAAGCCCATCTTCTACGCACATCAGGTGAACGCCGTATTTCATAATGAACTCAAGGGAGTTCAGCACATCCCGCGCGTTTCTGCCAAATCTCGATAATTTGAAAACCAGCACATAGTCCGTATGCACTTTTCCGCTCTGAATGTCATCCAGCATCCGCTGGAACTCAGTCCGTCCCTCGACGCTCTTGCCGCTTTTGCCTTCTTCAACGTAGGTATCAAGAACGGTCATGCCCCGACGCTCGGCGCATTCAGCCAGATAGTGTTTCTGCCCGTCCAGACTATACCCCTTTACCTGACGCTCACTGCTGACGCGGATATAGATAACACACGATTTGCCCTCTTTCGTATTATACATAGATTTCCTCCTATTGCAGGTCCGGGCGGTCATCGACCGCCCGGAATACTCTGCTCAGATTTTCTGATTTTCCTTTTCTGCGGCAGCATATTTAATCAGGATTTGTGCCAGAACATTGATAAAGTTCTGGTAGCAGTCTCTCTGCTCTGCTGTCATCTGGACAACGCTCTCTTTGGGAAAGCGAAGCTCAGTTCCATTGTTTGCAGTGTAGCTCTTGTAGTTTTCGTTTTCTACCATGTAATCACTCCATTTGACGTTATGTTCGTCAGCCGAATGAAGTGCCGCTCTTTCAATGGTAACTCGGTAGTTACTATTATATGCTATTTCCAGTCTTGGGTCAATAGCTCCGGAGCGATTCTCCGGTAACTCCTGAATTGACATTTCTGCTTGCTCTCATGTATAATTACTTTGAAAATCCCCGGAGGTGAAGTCAATGAGTATGGCTCAGGTTATCCGGGCTGCTATGAAGAAGCAAGGCGTAACTGTCAGTCAGCTTTCAAGGCAGCTTGGCTGCACAACCCAAAATATCAGCGGCAAAATGCGCCGTGACAATTTCAGGGAAAGCGAGTTGCAGGAAATAGCGGCGGCTATCGGCTGTCGGTTTGAGGGTCGTTTTATTTCAGAAGAAACAGGAAAGCCGGTTGAATAATATTCCTGTCTCATGGGTGGGTAAGTTGCTGCAACAGCTTACCCATTCAGCATTTCTGCGGCTTTTTTGATATTCGCGCTGGCATTACCTTTGCGGAAGTTCTCCCCGTCGAAGCGAATCGGGACGCAGACTTCCAAGATGCGGTCAAAAATGCGGCGGTCATCCAGATCGGCAGCTTGCTTCATAACGGAAAGCGGGATATTGGTCGTGACGATCATTGGCTTGCCGGTCAGCAGCCGCTTGTCAACCACATCGAATACCCGCTCCTTACCGAAGCTGGTGTTACGCTCTGCACCCAAATCATCCAGAATGAGGAGGTCAGGGCGCATAAGCGATTTCATGTAATGGTCGCGGTCCGTGCCGAAATTGCCCTGCATATGGTTGACTACATCGGACATCCTCACAAAGAGAACGGACTCCAGACGGTCAATCAGAGCGTTGGCAATGCATCCAGCGGCATAGGACTTTCCCGTGCCAACATTCCCGAACAGGAGCAACCCGATCCCCGCCTTTTTGAACTCGTCCCAGTTCTGCGCGTAGCCCCTCGCCTTTTCAAGCTGGGGTGTCGTAACTGCGGCTGCCTCAAACCGCCAGTCAGCGGCGGGCATATCGTGGAACGCTTCACTGCGGAGCATCGTCATATAGGACATTCGCTCATATTCCCGGCGTTCTGCTTCTTCCCGTTCTCGGCGTTCGGCAGCGCATTTGCACATAACCGGGTGCTTGGTAAAGCCCTGTGCCTGAAGGCCTGTGGGGTATAATGCTTCTTTCGGCGTGCGGCACTTGCCGCAGTATTTCAGCCCATCGGCAGGATTGATGTAATCGTCAGGTGCGGCATTAGCCGCTTCAACGGCATCAACCATTTTCGTAAAAATCGGATTCATAGACACTCTCCCTCGTTATCGTCGTAGGTGTAGTTTTTCGCGCTCCTGCCCTTGCTGTCCTCATCCAACCACTTCTTGATGGTGGCGTAATGGTTGGCATAGTGCCTGTCGTTAGAAGCCATGTACCGGGACAGCCGCTCAATGTATTCGGCAGCTTTGCCGGGATAAGCCGCTTCCAGCCGGGTACATTCCTCGCCTGACAGGAAAACATTTTGGAACTCTCCATATCGGCGGCGCGTACTCTCTACTCTTTCGGTCTTACTATGCTCTTTATATTCTGTATCAGTATTACTTGCGGGCAATTTCTGCCCCATGCAAGGGGAAGAATCCTGCACATCCATTGGGCAGATATTGCCCTCTGGACGTGAAGAAACCTGCACCCTGTCCGGGATTTGCAGAAAGATGCGGTTCGCCTGATTCCATCCCTGACGGACGCGGGTGATCAATCCGGCATTTTCCAGCTCCCGCAGGGCGGTCTTGACCGTCCGCTCACTCCGGTCAAGATCGTTTGCCATCTGCTTGATCGTATAGATAACATACACATCCCCGTCCTCGGACACCCAGCCACTTTTCTGGGAAAGCATGGTGCGGTTGAGCAGAAGCCCATATAGCAGCTTGGCGTTGATGGAATATTCGCCCGCCAGCATGAAGCGCGGCAAGGGAATGAACGGCGGCAATGCGGTGTTCAATTTGAAATAGATTTTTCATCACATCCTCTCTGGTCTGGTGTGATACGGCTGCTATGGCGGTTTTCTGTCAGGTCCGCGAGGGGAGTACGCAGATGTGCCACCCTTTTTTGCCCTCTTTGACTGATAATGCGGACAAATAACGACAACCGCCCGGAAACTCTGCTTGCAGTCGTGGACGCAGCGGCGGCAGAGCGTGTTGTACGCCTTGCGTCCCCGGTCATTCAGGAAGAACGACCATTCCAGCTTTTTTGATTTGCTCATGCGCGGCATATCTGTACTCCTTTCCCGAATTACAATTCGTTTCTCTGCTGTGCTTTCAGCATCTCCCATACGTCAGCCATCCGTTCTTTCAGTTCGGCAACATCGGCATCGTAGAAATGCCCGGTACTGTTGATGCGGCGGCAAATCTGGTTGATGTTCGAGGCAACACGGCTGACGGCAGCAGCCAACTTTTTCTGTTCTGTGTAATCGACCGTGATGATGTACCCGTCAATCAGCATTTTCCGGGCATACGCGCCGAAGTTGCGG
>USIZ01000006.1 GCA_900554855.1 uncultured Eubacteriales bacterium
CCGGGTGTTTGATCTGGGCTACGGCGGGGGCAATCTGCTTGTTCCGCTGGGGGCCCGGGCACAGAAGCTGACCCTGGACGGCGTGGAGCTGCGGGAGAGCGCCGCGGCGCTGTGCCGGGAGAGCCTGAGACGCAGCGGCCTGACCGGCACCATCGTCACCGGGGACCTGCGCGAGCGCCACGAGGCGCTGGCCTGGGGAAGTTACGATCTGGTGGTGGCGAATCCGCCCTATTTCCGCTCCGGGAGCGGGAAAACGTCCCCGGCGGCAGGCCGGGCCTGTGCCCGGACAGAGGAGGGCTACACGCTGAAAACCGCATGTCAGGCGGCGAAAAAGCTGTGCAAGTACGGCGGAAAGTTTGCCCTGTGCCTGCGGCCGGAGCGGCTGGGTGAGCTGTTTGCGGCGCTGAGTGCGGAGGGGCTGGAACCCAAGCGGCTTCAGCTGATACAAAGTCGGGCAGAAACCGAGCCGAATCTGGCGCTGGTGGAGGCCCGCAAGAGCGGCGGACCGGGCCTGCGAGTGCTGCCGGTCAAAATCGGAAAGTGAGGAAGGACCATGGCTGGTATTTTATATCTGGTGCCCACCCCTATCGGCAATCTGGGGGATCTGAGTGAGCGCATCATCGAGACCCTGCGGGAGGCGGATTTTATCGCCGCCGAGGATACCCGGGTGTCGCTGAAGATCCTGAACCATCTGGGTATCAAAAAACCCATGGTGAGCTATTACAGGCATAACACCGAGAGCAGCGGCCCTCAGATCCTGAGCCGCATTCTGGCGGGAGAGAACTGCGCACTGGTGACGGACGCGGGCACGCCGGCCATCAGCGACCCCGGCGAAGAGCTGGTGGCGCAGTGCGCTGAGGTGGGGGTGCAGGTGTGCGCCATTCCCGGCCCCTGCGCGCTGGTGACGGCACTGGCGGTCAGCGGTCTGCCCACCGGCCGGTTCACCTTTGAGGGCTTTCTGGCGATGAACAAGAAGAACCGTGCGGCGCACCTCAAGAGTCTTGACGGGGAGCAGCGTACCATGATCTTCTACGAGGCGCCACATAAGCTGCGCGCCACCCTGGATGACCTGCTGGCGGCCTTCGGGCCGGAGCGGCGGATCTCGCTGTGCCGGGAGCTGACCAAGCTCCATGAGGAGGTGCTGCGCACTACGCTGGCCGGAGCGGTGGAACACTATGCCGCCACGCCGCCCAAGGGTGAGTTTGTGCTCATTGTGGAGGGGGCACCGGAGGAGGCACCGGAGGAGATCTCCCTGGAGGATGGCGCTCAGCGGGTGCTGGCCCTGCGCGGAGAGGGGCTGTCTATGAAGGACGCCGCCCGTCAGGTGGCGGCGGAGACCGGGCTGGGCAAAAATGAGCTGTATGCAATGGCAACGAAAATGAAATAACGAAATCAGGATCATTAAATTATACTATTTGTATTAAAATAGAATATAAAAAAGAACGCCGGGAGAGGAGAACATTCCTCTTCCGGCGTTGATCTTTTTTGCCCATTTCGTCGGCTTATTCCTCCGTCATCTTGAGTTCCTTCAGGCACTTGGTGCAGATATTCTTGCCTTTGAAATCGACGACTTTTTTTGCCTCGCCGCAGAAAATGCAGGAAGGCTGGTACTTTTTCAGAATAATGGAAGTGCCCTCTACATAGATTTCGATGGCGTCCTTTTCTGCAATATCCAATGTGCGGCGCAGCTCAATGGGCAGAACGATGCGACCCAACTCATCCACTTTGCGGACAATGCCGGTGGACTTGACTTTCATAAAAATTACCTCCTCTGCACTATTAACAAATAACAAAATCCGACTATCATTATAACAAATTGTATAGTTCTGTCAACAAGGATTTTGGAGGAATAAGCAAAAATTTTCTCACTTGGACATAAGCAAACAGAAACGGACATAGATTTCTGGTAAATCTGCGGTAAGGCGGTGTTAAAAATTGGCGATGACGCTGATTTGGAGCGCGATGGTTGTGGCCTCGCTGATCTGCGGCGTGATGAATGGCAGCCTGAATGCGGTGTCTCAGGCAGCGGCAGAGGGGGCACAGAGCGCCGTGACGCTTTGTCTGAGCATGGCCGGGATGCTCTGCCTGTGGAACGGGGTGCTGGAAGTGATGAATCGGTCGGGGCTGACTGCCGCTCTGCGCCGCCTTCTGTGTCCGTTCCTGCGTCGGCTCTACCCGGCCTTTCAGGACAATGCCCCGGTGATGGACGCGGTGAGCGCCAATGTGTGCGCCAATCTGCTGGGGCTGGGCAATGCGGCCACGCCCTTCGGACTGCAGGCGGCCCGGGGGATGGCGGAGCACAGCGGCGGCGTTGCAAATGACAGCCTGTGCCTGCTGGTGGTGTGCAACACGGCTTCCATTCAGCTGCTGCCCACCACCGTGGCCGCTCTGCGGGCGGGGGCCGGGTGTGCCTCGCCCTTCGATATCCTGCCGGCCGTGTGGTTCACCTCTGCCGCCGCATTGACGGCTGGACTGGCGGCGGCGGCTCTTCTGCGGCGGGTGTGGCCGTGACGGCGCTGCTGGTGCCGCTGCTGCTGGCGGCGGTGGCCGTATGCGGTGTGGTGCAGCGGGTGGATGTCTATGCCGCGCTGGCTGACGGGGCCCGGAGCGGCGGGAAGATCCTGCTGAGTGTTTTTCCCAATCTGGTGGCGCTGTTGACGGCTGTGGCCATGCTGAGGGCTTCCGGCGCCTTTGAAGCGCTGGCGGCGGCGCTGGGGCCGGTGCTGGGGCGGCTGGGCATTCCGGCGGAGACGCTTCCGCTGATGCTGGTGCGTCCCTTCAGCGGCAGTGCCGCCCTCGGGGTGGGGGCAGAGCTCATTCAAAACTATGGCCCGGACTCGCCGGTTGGACGGACGGCGGCGGTCATGCTGGGGGGAACGGAGACGACATTTTATACCGTGGCAGTTTACTTCGGCGCGGCGGGGGTGCGGCGGAGCCGCTATGCCCTCCCGGCGGCGCTGACCGCCGACTTCATGGGCTTTCTGGCTGCGGCGCTGGCGGTGCGGCTGTTTTTCTGAGAAAGCGCCATCCCTACGGGAGGGCGGTTGTATGCGCGGCGCTTATTCCATGCCCATCAGATCCTTCAGCACCGCTCCGGCCAGCACCAGTCCGGCGGCACCGGGGACAAAGGGATTGCTGGAGGGGATCTGACGTTTGCCGGAGCCCGCCTCCTGGGCATCCGGCAGGTCGGTGCGGGGTTTTAAGGCCTCCTCGGTGGAGTAGACCACCTTCAGGTGCTTGATGCCCCGAACGCGAAGCTCCTTGCGTAGGATCCGGGCCAGTGGGCACATGGTGGTTTTGCTGATGTCGGTCACGACAAATTTGGTGGGATCCAGTTTGTTGGCCGTGCCCATGGAACTGATGAGGGGAATGCCGAGGGCGTGGCACCGCTGGGCCAGCTCCAGCTTGGCCGTCACGGTGTCGATGCAGTCGATCACATAGTCGTAGCGGCTGAGATCAAACTGGTCGGCATTTTCCGGCAGGTAAAACTGTCGATAGGTGGTCACCCGGCAGTCCGGATTGATGTCGGCGATGCGCTGCGCCATGACCTCCACCTTGGGCTGGCCGATGGTGGAGTGGAGGGCGATGAGCTGACGGTTCAGGTTGGTGAGACTGACCACGTCGTTGTCAACAAGGTCGATCGCGCCCACGCCGCCCCGGGCCAGCGCCTCGGTGCAGTGGCCGCCCACGCCGCCGATACCGAACACGGCTACCCGAGCGCGGTGGAGCGCTTCAATGGGTTCCGGTCCCACCTGAAGGCGAAAACGGGAAAACTGGTCTGCCATGGTGTGAAAACCTTCTTTCTGTCATCAATGGTTTCTCTATTATAACCCGTAATCGGCTCTCGGCGCAACTCTACGCCGCGTAGGTTGCCGTCCGGTGATGAGCGCCGAAGCGCAAAGCGCCGCCCGGTTTCCAGTTGGAAACCGGGCGGCGCATATTCTGGGAAATAGGTCAGATCAGACGGCGGACGCAGAAGCCGGCGCGGCTGGTGTTGACGCGGGAGATGCCGATGCCGTGGGCCTCATCAATGGCGTTGACTACCATACCGCCGCCAATATAGATGGCAACGTGGCCGGAATAGCAGATCAGATCACCGGGCTCAGCCTCGGAATAGCTGATGCCGCGGCCGGCATAACGCTGAGAACCGGAGTAGTGTTCCAGTGAAATGCCGAAGTGGCCATACACCCGCATCGTAAAGCCGGAGCAGTCGCAGCCGTTGGTCAGGCTGGTGCCGCCCCAGACGTAGGGGTTACCGATGAACTGCTGGGCATAGGCGACGATCTCAGCGCCGGAGACAGAAGAGCTGCTGCTGGAGCTGGAACTGGAACTGCTGGAGCTGTTCGATGTATTATTAGAAGTGTTGTTGTTTTTGTTGTTCGCAGCGGCGGCTGCCTCTTCCTGTCTGCGCTTTTCCTCGGCTTTGCGCTTTTCCTCGGCCTGACGGGCCTTCTCGGCGGCCTCGGCCTGCTTGCGGGCCTCCTCCAGCTGAGCCTGATACTCGGCTTCGCTGGCGACAATGTCCGCATCCAGATCGGAGCGCTGGCTCTCGATCTGAGCCAGCTGTGCAGCGTAGACATCCTGATTGGACTGGATCTCGGCGATCAGCGCGTCGTTTTTGGCGGAGGCGTCCGCCACGGCGGACTGCTGGGTCTCCAGCTCGCTGAGGGCTTCTTCCTGGCCGGCCTTCTCCTGCTCCAGCTGAGCCTCGGTATCGGCGACCTCCTGACGGGCGGCCTCAAGGGCGTCCACTACGCCGTTGTCGTAGTGCACCACATCCTTGATGAAGTTGATGCGATCCAGCAGATCGGAGAAGTTGGCCGCGTCGAACAGGATGGACCAGTAGCTCACGCTGCCCTGCTCCTCCATGTCGCGCACGCGCTCGCAGAAGAGCTGGTAGTACTGCTCGGCCTTGGCCTGGGCCTCTTCCAGCTGGACCTGCGTCTCGTCGATCTGGACGGAATAGTCGTCGATGACGGATTGAGTATCGCTGATCTGCTCGGAGAGCAGCTCAAGCTGCTGCTGATAGAGCAGGGACTGATCCAGTGCGGAATTCTGCTTGTCCTGCAAATCGTTGATCTGCGACTGCACGGAGTTCATCTGGCTGGTCAGGTCACTCTTTTTCTGTTTCATTTGGTCGATTTGCTCCTGCGTAACGGCACCGGCAAAGGGAATTGCGGAAAAGGCCAGTGCGCAGGTCAAACCGAGAGCTGCCGCCCGGCGGGCCAGACGGCCATGGATGGACAGTTTCAAAATGATCACTCTTTCATAAAAAGGTAGAGGGGATTACGATTATGTCTACTCCATCCTATCAAAAAACACAAATGGTGTCAAGGAAAATGACAGAAAAGTTACATTCTTGTTACACTCTTTTCGGCCTCCGCACTTTCTTTTTTGGTTGAAACAGCGTATAATAGGGCAAACTTGCGGGGTGACGGCTTTAAAGGTCTGGAATTTTCCGTTTTTGGGCCATCGGCCGGAAATTTGAATTTTGTGCTGTCATGCCAATACATTATAATAGCACCCGCATATAAAGGAGTTTTCTATGTCTCGATTTGATCAGATCTACGACCGCCGAGGTACCGGCGCCATCAAATATGACACGCTGGAGCACGCGGGCTTTGGCGCGGATGCGCTGCCGCTGTGGGTGGCGGATATGGATTTTCCCGCCCCGGAGTGCGTGGGCGAGGCGCTTCGCCGGATGACGGATCCGGGTATTTACGGCTATACCATGACCGGGACGGCCTACAACGCCGCCGTGACCGGCTGGTTTGAGCGCCGCTTCGGCTGGAAGCCGGAGGAGGACTGGCTGGTGACTACCCCCGGCGTGGTGTATGCCATCTGCACCGCCATCCGGGCCTTTACAGAGCCAGGCGAGGCAGTCATGTGCCTGCTGCCGGTGTACTCCCACTTCTTTACCGCCGTGGAGGACAACGGCCGCCGCCCCGTCTATGGCCATCTGAAACGGGAGAACGGCCATTATGAGATCGACTTCGAGGAACTGGAGCGCCTGCTGGACGAGGAGCGGCCCAGGCTGCTGATCCTCTGCTCTCCCCATAACCCGGTAGGCCGGGTGTGGAAACGGGAGGAGCTGGAGCGGCTGGGACGGCTGTGCTTCGACCGGGGCGTGCTGGTGGTGGCCGACGAGATCCACTGCGATTTTGTCTATCCCGGCCAGCGGCACATTCCCTTCCTGAGCCTTGGGCCGGAGTTTGAGCAGAATACCGTCTGCTGCACGGCCCCCAGCAAGACCTTCAATCTGGCGGGACTGCAATGCTCCAATATCTTTATTCCCAACCCTGTGCTGCGCGCGGCCTTCCGGCGGGAGATCACGGCACAGGGCGGCTTCGGCGTCAATTCTGCCGGTGCGGCGGCCTGCATGGCGGCCTACAACGGCGGCGCGGATTGGCTGGACGAGCTGTTGGTCTATCTGCGGGGAAACTACAATTTCCTGCGGGCCTTCCTGGCGGACAGGCTGCCCAGGCTGACGGCAGGCGAACTGGAGGGCACCTATCTGGCGTGGGTGGACGTCTCCGCGCTGAACCTCTCTGAGGAGGAGCAGCTGGCGCTGCTCAAGCGTGCCGGAGTGCGCCTGTCCATGGGCGGGGAGTACGGCGCCGGCGGCGAGACCTTCTGGCGCGTCAATCTGGCCTGCCCCAAGAGCGCGCTCAGGGCGGCGTTGGAGCGCATCGCAGCGGAAGTGGAAAAATTGTAATAGCAACAATGAAACGGCGCGATCCGGTTGGATTGCGCCGTTTTTGTAACAAAAATGTAAGAAGAATTAAAATCAGATGAAATCGGGGGCCGAACGGTTGACGCCGGGGCCGGGAACTGATATAACGGGATCAGCAGGAAAAACATCCGGGAAAGGAGCTCCAAGTGGCAAAATTAGAGTGTATTCTGGACGTCGGCTTTGACGACGCGCTGGAGCGCATTGAAGATGGCGTTCTGAACGGCAGCGTGTCCGCCACGCTGGAGGACAGCAGCAATTTCCGCACTGCGAATGCCCGGTGTGCCGTCCGGGTTTTTGAACGTTACAGCTGGAGCGGCGGCAATCGGCTAAGCCTGAGCGTGACCCTGTTTCAGGCCGACGGCGGCCCGGTCCGACTCAGTGCCATCACCGCCGGAGGCAGTCAGGCGGTGTTCCTGAAGTTCAACACCCTTGGCGAGGAGGCCTTCCTCGATCGGCTCCGGGAGGTGCTGGACGTGTGAAAGCGGGGACTTGGTTCACACCTTTCCGTACATGAACAGGTCGCACTTGAGCATACCGTTATAGAGCTTGCGCTTCTTGACGGCCTTCAAGCCCAGGCAGTCCTCAAATTCGGTGTGGCTGGAGAGAATGCTCACCCGCCAGTCGGGGGGCATCCGGCGTACGACCTGGCCGAACTGGCGGTAGAGCGCGCCGGCCTCCTGCTTTTCCAGCAGGCGCTCGCCGTAGGGCGGGTTGGTGACGAGCCGCCCATACTGGCCCTCGGCGCGGAAGTCCATGGCGTTGGCCACGTCAAAACGCACCACGTCCTCCACCTCTGCCTTGACGGCGTTGGCCCGGGCGATCTCCACCGCGTGGGGGTCGATGTCGCCGCCCCAGATGTCGTAGGAGCCGTGGAACTCCTTGTCCATGGCCTCCTCCACCGCGTCCATCCAGTAATCCGCCGGGATCACGTCCCATTTCTGCGCGGCGAAGGAACGGTTCAGGCCGGGGGCACGGTTTTTGGCGATGAGGGCGGCCTCAATGGCGATGGTGCCGCTGCCGCAGAAGGGGTCCCGGAAGGGATCCAGCCCCTTGTAACGGGACAGGATGACCAGCGCCGCCGCCAGCGTCTCCCGCAGGGGAGCCTCCACACCCACGGCCCGATAGCCCCGCTTGTAGAGCCCTTCGCCGGAAGTGTCCAGCGCCACGGTGACGTGATCCTTCAGGATGGAGAACTGGATCTGGGTGCGGCAGCCGGTCTCCGGCAGCCACTCCATGCCGTACTGCTCCGACAGATGCTGACTCACCGCCTTCTTCACGATGGACTGGCAGGCGGGTACGCTGTGGAGCTGGGAGGAGATGGAGTAGCCCTTCACGGGGAATTCGCCGTCCTGGGCGATCCAGTCCTCCCAGTCGATGGCCTTCACACCCTGAAACAGTTCCTCGAAGGTGCGGGCGTCAAATTCCGCCAGCACCAGCAGCACCCGGGCGCCGCAGCGCAGCCACAGGTTGAGCCGCGGAATGTCCGCCATGCCGCCCACGCAGGTGACATGGCCGTTGGAGGCGCGAACCTCCCGCATATTGAGCCGCTTCAGCTCATCGGCCACGATTTTTTCCAGCCCCATCAGGCAGGGGATCATAAATTTCAATTCTTCCATAGCAACCATCCAGTCTGTGAGCAGCGGGCTCAACCAAAGCCTTCCCCTTTGAGGGAAAGGCAGTCAGAAAATGTTCTTTATTTATCTGCACCAGTATACCGAATTTTACGCAGAAATTCAATTATGAATAGACTTTCTTTTTGATCGCTGATAAAATTTATTCAGGAGGTGAACCATAGTGGGTGACAATATGCTGATGCTGTTCTGGCTGATCGCCATGATCGTCTTTGCCGGAGTGGAGGCCGCCACGCCGACGGCGCTGGTGTCTATCTGGTTTGCCCTTGGCGCGCTGGGGGCGCTGATCGCTTCGGTGGTGACCCATAGCTTCTGGATCCAGCTGGTAGTGTTCCTGCTGCTCAGCTGCCTCTGCTTTGCGCTGCTGCGGCCGCTGGTGCGGCGCTATGTGACGCCCCGGACGGAGCGCACCAATGCGGATCGGCTCATCGGCCGGGAGGCGGTGGTCACGCAGCAGATCGACAACATAAGCGGCACCGGTCAGGTGCGTGTGGGTGGCCAGATCTGGACGGCCCGCAGTGAGAACGAGAATGACCCGCCCGTGGAACCGGGCGTGAAAGCGACCGTACTGCGCATTGAGGGCGTAAAGCTCATCGTGCAGCCGGTCCATGAAAAGAAAGGAGTACTGTAATGGATAAGAAACTGTATAAAAGCCAGGGCGACCGCAAGCTCTGCGGTGTGTGCGGCGGTCTGGGAGAGTTCTTCGGCATCGACGCCTCGCTGATCCGTCTGGCTTGGATCGTGTTCTGCCTGCTGGGCGGCAGCGGCGTGCTGGCCTATATTATCGCCGCCATCGTCATTCCTGACGAGCCGCTGGAACACCTGTAAGCAAAAATCCAAAGGAGAAGGAGAGCGGCGGCGCCGCCTGAAACGAAACTCGTGCCGCCCGGAGAAAGGAGCATTTTATGCCTATTGTCGCAATTGTGATCGCAGTGATCGTCGTTTTACTGCTGCTGGTCCTCATTAAAAATGTGGTCGTCGTCCGCCAGAGCCGAGCCTACGTCATCGAGCGTCTGGGCGCGTTCCACGCTGTGTGGGGCGTGGGCATCCACTTCAAGCTTCCGTTCATCGAGCGGGTAGCCAAGGTCGTGTCCCTGAAGGAGCAGGTGGTGGACTTTGCGCCTCAGCCCGTGATCACCAAGGACAACGTCACCATGCAGATCGACACCGTGGTGTTTTTTGAGATCACCGATCCCAAGCTGTATACCTACGGCGTGGAGCACCCCATGCCCGCCATTGAGAATCTGACCGCCACCACGCTGCGCAACATCATCGGCGAACTGGAGCTGGATCAGTCCCTGACCAGCCGCGACGTCATCAATACCAAGATGCGCGCCATTCTGGACGAGGCCACCGATCCCTGGGGCATCCGGGTCAACCGGGTGGAGCTGAAGAATATCATTCCGCCGCGCGAAATCCAGGACGCTATGGAGCGCCAGATGAAGGCCGAGCGTGAGCGCCGTGAGACGCTGCTTCAGGCCGAGGGTCAGAAGCAGAGCAAGATCCTTGTGGCCGAAGGCGAGCGCCAGTCTGTGATCCTGCGGGCCGAGGCCGCAAAGGAGGCCAAGATCATGGAGGCCGAGGCACAGGCCGCCGCCATTATCAAGGTGCAGGAGGCCCAGGCCGAGGGCCTGCGTCTGCTGACCGCCGCCGCCCCCAGCAGTGCGGTCATCCAGCTCAAGAGTCTGGAGGCCTTTGCCGCCGCCGCCGACGGCAAGGCGACCAAGATCATCATTCCCAGCGAGATCCAGGGCATTGCCGGGCTGGCTGAGGGCATTGTCGAGGCCGTGAAGCCCGCCGCCCCCGCCGAAAAAACCGCCCCTGCTGCGCCCCAAAAGCCTGCACCGAAACAGTAAGATAGCGAAAGCCGCCCCGCAGAATCCGATCTGCGGGGCGGCTGTTTGTATTCTGGGGTAAATGGTTTTTGGGGGGGTGCGAGGCACTTTCGCAAGTCTTGCAAATCCCGATTGTCTCAGCGTTTACTTACACAGCTGTGCGATCACTGCGGCGTAGATTTTGGCGCACAGGAGCAGCTGGCTGATGCGGGCGCGTTCGTTGGCGCCGTGGAGACGGGAATCAAACTCCGTATCGCCGGCGCCGAAGGCGACGCCGCCGGGAATCTCGTGGACGTAGGTACCGCCGCCGATGGCCTCGCAGTAGCCCTTTTTGCCGCTGAAATGCTCGTAGCAGCCCAGCAGGGTGCGGATGAAGTCGGAGTCGGCATCCACTGCGTGGACCGGAGTCATGGTGCCCTGGGTCTGCCAGCCAAAGGCGGCGAACTTCTCCTCGGTGACTTTGACGCAGTTTTCCTCGGTGGCGCACATGGGGGCGCGGACATCAAACTGGCCGTCAAATCCCTTTTCGTCCAGGTGGAGCACGGAGAAGGTCAGTGTCAGCGCGCCGGAGGCCTCATCCTGCTGGGCGATGCCCAATGCCTCGCCCTTGTTGTCGCCGAAGGGGAACACGCTGTGGAGCCGACGGGCGGCGGTCAGCGCCGGGGTCTCGGACAGCGGCAAGGCGCACAGCACGCTGAGCAGAGCAGTGATGGCGTTTCTGCCCTCGTCCGGGGTGGAGGCATGGGCCTCCGCGCCGTGGGCGGCAATGGCCAGCTTGTCGCCCTCATCCATCAGGGTGAAGGTCACACCGGTCTTGTGCTCCATTACCCTGCACACCTCGGCGCACTGCTGGGCGTTCAGCCCGGCCACTACGGCGCGGCACTCGCCGGGGGCCACATTGGCCCGGATGCCGCCCTGAATGCGCACCAGGTGGGGGCCGTTCGCTTCAGCGGGGGCGAACTCGGCGGAGAACACCGGGGCATAGCGGGCCTTTTCAATATTGGTCACGGGGAAATCGGAGTCCGGCGTGACGGAGTTGGGGGCATAGGGGTGGCTGGCGTAGTAGTGCTCGATGTCCCGGGAGCCGGTCTCCTCGTCGGTGCCCAGCACCAGTTTGACGTTCTTGCCCAGGGGCAGCCCCAGTTCCTTCACACAGCGCATGGCCATCATTGCGGCCACGGCGGGGCCCTTGTCGTCATCGGTGCCCCGGCCATAGATCAGGTCGCCGTTGCGCACCAGCGTGAACGGGTCGGTGTCCCAGCCGTCGCCGATGCCCACCACGTCCAGATGGGCCAGAATGTGGAGCTGATCGGGCTGATCGTTCAGGTCGACCGTGCCCACATAGCCTTCGTCTTCGCCGGTGGTCAGCCCCCACTTCCGGGCCAGCTCCAGCGCGGCATCCAGCGCCATGGCCGGACCGGGGCCGAAGGGCTTGCCGGGCTCCGGGGTGCCGGTGGTGGAATCAATGGCGATCAGGGGCGCCAGAGCGGAGACGTACTCATCCTCGCGGCCTGCAAACCACGCTTCAATGCGTTCATTCACTGTCATGTTCGTTTTCCTCTTTTCGTGCGGAATTTTCGTTTAGGTATTTGTAGACGGTGTAGCGGCTGACCCCCAGCCGCTGGGAGACATAGGGCACGCTCTTGCGGAAGGAGAACGCCGCTTTCTGATCCAGAAGAGCGATGAGCCGCAGACGGTCGGCCTTGCTGAGGGCGTTCACCGGTTTGCCGATGGCGGCCAGGCACTCGTCAAACAACTCGCCCAGCCGGTCCTCTCCGCCCCGCCACATGGCGCTTTGCAGGTCGGCGTCGGCGCTCATCAGATCCAGCAGCACCCGATTGGCGAACACCAGCGACGTGAAGTCGTAGTTGATGCCCAGCGCCAGATCGTAGTCCTCGCCGATCAGATGAAAGGTGGAGGATTTGATCTGCTGGCCGCTGGGGGTGGTGGCGTACAGGTTGACAAAGTCCACCTTGCGTGCCTCGTCGTCAATGGCGCGGCTGCTGCCCAGAATGTCCACCGTGGAGCCCACGCTCCGGCCGGAGACATGGCCGTTGTAGATAGACAGCACCGGGTGACTGTCCAGCCCCATGTCCTGCACCAGCGTCTCGCAGGAGGAGCCGAAGGTCTCGGCAATGCCCCGGGCGGTGCGGTCAAGGAATTCAAAGGCTTCCTCCCGTGTCATAGTATCTCCCTCTTTCCTATGGGGTAACAGGTTACACGCCAATCTTATCAAAAAGCAACGAAATGTCAAGTGGGTGAACGGCCGCTCTTGCCATCTGTCTTGTCATATGCTATACTGGCTGGACACAGAGAAATTGAGGTGACGAGATATGAACGCCAAGGTGCGGAGAAGTGCGATTCTGGCCCGACTCAAGCATGAAAACGGCCCGGTAAGCGCCACTGCGCTGGCCAAAGAGCACGGAGTCAGCCGACAGATCATTGTGGGGGACATTGCCCTCCTTCGGGCGGGGGGAGAACCCATCTCCGCCACGCCCCGGGGCTATCTTCTGGATCGGGAGAATGCGGGGGAGCTCCACACCGTGGCCGTCCGTCACACCACCCAGGAGATGGAGCGGGAGCTTCAGATCTGCGTGGACAACGGCTGCACCGTGCTGGACGTGGTGGTGGAGCATCCGGTCTACGGCCAGCTGGTAGGTCAGCTCCAGCTCTCCTCCCGCTATGATGTGGAGCAGTTCCTCAACCGCTCCCGTTCCGGCGCCGCCCGGCCCCTCAGCGACCTGACCGGCGGCATCCACCTCCACCGGCTGCTCTGCCCCGATGAGGCGGCCTACCAGCGGGTGTGCCGCCAGCTGGATGAAGCGGGATTTCTTTTGAAGGATCAATAAAAAAAGCCGCCCTGAACCAAATCGGTTCAGGGCGGCTGTGTTTTATCTCAGACGTTGAACAGGAACTCAATGATGTCGCCGTCGTTGACGATGTAGTCCTTGCCCTCGGTGCGCTGAGCACCCTTGGCCTTGACGGCGGCATAGTCAAATCCGCACTCGGCCAGCGTGTCGTAGGCAATGACCTGGGCACGGATGAAGCCGCGCTCGAAGTCGGAGTGGATCTTGCCTGCGGCCTGGGGGGCCTTGGTGCCCTTGGTGATCGTCCAGGCGCGGCACTCCTTCTTGCCGTCGGTCAGGAAGCTGATGAGGCCCAGCAGAGAATAGCTGGCCCGGATGAGCCGGTCCAGGCCGGACTCGGTCAGACCCAGATCCTCCATGAACATGACCCGGTCCTCGGCGTCCATCTCGGCCAGATCCTCCTCGGTCTTGGCGCAGATCGGGATGACCTCCGCGCCCTCGGCGGCGGCGCGGGCCTTGACAATGCCGTAATACTTGTTGCTCTCGGGATCGGCCACGCCGTCATCATCCATATTGCAGGCGTAGATGATGGGCTTGGCGGATAGCAGACCCATTTCCTTTCGCACCAGCTTCTGAGCTTCGTCGCCCTCGTCAAAGGAGAAGGTGCGGGCGCTCTTACCCTCGCCCAGATGGGCCTCCAGCTCCTTGAGCCAGACCAGCTCGGCGGCGGCGGTCTTGTTGCCGCTCTTGGCGGTCTTGGTGATGCGGGCCACCCGGTTCTGCACCATCTCCAGATCGGCGAGGATCAGCTCGGTGTCGATGCAGTCCATGTCGCCCTCGGGATCGACGGCCACCGGCTTGGTGGCGTCCTCCACAACGTGGATGATGTTGTCATCGTCAAAGCAGCGCACCACATGGACGATGGCGTCGCACTCGCGGATGTGGCCCAGAAACTTGTTGCCGAGACCCGCACCCTGGCTGGCACCCTTGACCAGACCTGCAATGTCAACAAACTCAACGATGGCAGGCGTTTTCTTGTCGGTCTGCCAGATTTCGGCCAGCTTGTCCAGCCGCGGGTCGGGCACGGGCACGATGCCGGAGTTCGGCTCAATGGTGCAGAAGGGGTAGTTGGCCGCCTGCGCGTTCTGGGTGCTGGTCAGCGCATTGAACAGGGTAGACTTGCCCACGTTGGGCAGACCCACAATACCTAATTTCATATTTCAAAATTCTCCTTTGAATTTTTGCTGAATTTTTGCCATGCAGGATCGGCGCACAGGCCGATTTGCATATATAGATGTATTATAGCAGATGCGTTCTTTTCTCTCAAGCCGTTTTTGAAATAATCTTCCCCGGGGTGCGCCGCCTGCGCAGAAAAACCGCAAAAAATTCCCGGGAACCCGACGATCTGTTCTTTTTTTGTCCACAATTATGCGGTATAATACTCTTGTATCGATACCGCCGCAGGCGGGCAAGGAGGAAACTAAGATGGCAAATGAGAAAATTCTGGTCGTTGATGACGATAAAAATATCTGCGAGCTGCTTCGACTGTATCTGGTCAAGGAGGGCTACA
>USIZ01000007.1 GCA_900554855.1 uncultured Eubacteriales bacterium
CCTGCTTCCGGGACGAAGACGCCCGGGGCGACCGCTCCCCCGGCGAGTTCTATCAGCTGGATATGGAGATGGCCTTCGCCACTCAGGAGGACGTGTTCGCGGTGCTGGAGGACGTGCTGCCCCCCATCTTCGCCAAGTATGGCAAGTACAACATCGCTTCCAGCGCCCCCTTCAAGCGCATCGCCTACCGGGACGCCATGGAGATCTACGGCTCTGACAAGCCCGACCTGCGCATTGATCTGACCGTGCAGGACGTGACCAAGGTGTGCTCCGCGACCGAGTTCGGCCCCTTCCATTCCGACGCCGTCAAGGCCATCGTGGTGTCCGACTGCAAGCTGGCCCGCAAGGCCATCGACAAGCTGTGCGCCGAGGTGGAGGTCCAGTCCGGCGAGAAGGCCTACTGGTGCAAGGTGGACGACGCGGGCAATCTGACCGGCGGCGTCAGCAAGTTCCTTCAGGACGTCAGGGAGTCTCTGACCGTCCAGCTGGGTCTGAAGCCCGGTGACTTCATCGGCTTCACCGCCGGAAAGCTGCTCTCCGCTCAGAAGACCGCCGGCGTGCTCCGCAATAAGCTGGGCGCCGCCTGCGAGGGCCACATGGACGCCGAGCGCTATGAGTTCTGCTGGATCGTGGACTTCCCCATGTACGAGATCGGCGAGGAGTCCGGCGAGCTGGAATTCTGCCACAACCCCTTCTCCATGCCCGCCGGCGGCCTTGAGACCCTGCTGCGGGCCGAGCGGGGCGAGCTCGACCCGCTGAGCATCACCGCCGACCAGTACGATCTGGTGTGCAACGGCGTGGAGCTGTCCTCCGGCGCCGTCCGGAACCACGACCCGGAGATCATGGTCAAGGCCTTCGAGCTGGTGCGCCTGGGCGAGGAGGACGTCAAGGCCAAGTTCCCCGCCATGTACAACGCCTTCACCTACGGCGCGCCTCCCCACGCGGGCATCGCCCCCGGCGTGGACCGCATGGTCATGCTGCTGGCCGGTGAGGACTCCATCCGTGAGATCATCCCCTTCCCCATGAACAAGAACGCCCAGGACGTCATGATGGGCTCCCCGTCCACCGTGGATTCCAAGCAGCTGGATGAGGTTCACATCGCTATTGTGGGCGACGTGGAGGAATAAAATTGCTGCCTGACTTCCCCGGGATCCACGCACACCGCCCCACCGGGGCGGCGCGCCCTCAGGCGCGTACAAGCGTTTTGCCCCAGGCAAAACCTTGGCGCAGGGCGGATTCACTCCGCCCGAGCAGTTGAAATAAACAGGATCAGCCCCGCCCTCTGGGCGGGGCTGTCTGAAATCCCAAGCAGCTGGACGAGGTTCATATCGCTATTGTAGGCGACGTAGAGGAATAAAATTGCTGCCTGACTTCCCCGGGATCCACGCACACCGCCCCACCGGGGCGGCGCGCCCTCAGGCGCGTACAAGCGTTTTGCCCCAGGCAAAACCTTGGCGCAGGGCGGATTCACTCCGCCCGAGCAGTTGAAATAAACAGGATCAGCCCCGCCCTCTGGGCGGGGCTGTCTGAAATCCCAAGCAGCTGGACGAGGTTCACATCGCTATTGTGGGCGACGTGGAAGAGTAATTTTTCCACAAACCATCCGGAAAACCACATAAAACAGAGAAACTCCGGAGCCTTCCAAATGGAAGTCCCCGGAGTTTTGCACAGGTACCTGCACAAGTGTGGATAAGTTGTTTTAAAAGCAGGCACCCCTGTATATGCGCAGCACGAAAAGGCTTCCCCCTGGGGGGAAGCTGGCACGGCAAAGCCGTGACTGATGAGGGGGCAGGTCTAGGATAGGCATTCTTCCGCCGCCACCTCATCCGCCTCGCTACGTTCGGCACCTTCCCCTCAAGGGGTGATTCCCCACTGTGTGGGGAAATGGCCGTAGGCCAAAAGGGTCGGAAGGCTTTGGTGCGGTGCAGACGATTCAAGGCCCCCAAAAAGGAAGCCTCCATCGGTCTCTGCAAACAACCCCCGCCCAGAGCATCAGAAACGCTCCGGGCGGGGGTAAAGTTGATCATCAAAATTGTAAATCAGAACCGGATCCATTCGTAGTGGTCCAGCGCCTGGAAGAAGGTGTCCGCCCCAGCCATGCACATGGCGAAGAGGAGCATAATGACCAGTAGGACGATGGACGCGCCGTCAAAGCTGAATTTTTGGCCGGTTTTCGGCAGGGTGCTGAGCAGCACTTCGCCGCCCAGCAGGAGGAACACCACCGGCCAGAGCCGGAAAATAAAGCTGTAAGTCAGCACGCCGCCGAACAGGTGGACAAGGAACAGCACGCCGAACAGGATCAGGGTGCAACCAAGTGTGAAGGTACCTACTTTATGCGTCCGCATTTTCGTCGTCCTCCTGATCCTCGGGATTCTCTGCCCGGGGCTCGGCGCTCTCCGCTGCGGCCGGAATGGCGGGCACCTCGGGGGCGGCGGGTTCCTCAGGAGCGGTGAACACGCTGTGGAACTCCGGGATGTCGGTGTAATCGGTCACGTCTGCGCGCTCGTCCGCGGTCTCCTCCTCGTCCAGCTCCTGCTTTTTGCCGGTGATGAGCTTGATGCCCAGCCAGATGATGATAACGCCGATGACGACCTGAGGCAGGCGGCGGAACAGATAGCCGAAGATATCGGGCAGGATCCAGTTCAGCCAGCTGAACACGCTGTTCCAGAGCAGGTAAATGCCCACGATCACAAGGCCGATGCCCACCCAGTTTTTGTGCTTGGCCTTCCACTTGAAGTTGATTTTTCCGTCCTCCCAGATATATTTGTCCTCCAGCTGGCCAAATGCCTCCGGCGTCATGGCCCGGAGATTGTGGACGTGCAAAAAGCTGTAAAACCACAGGATGACGGCCAGCAGAGACAGCAGCCCGACGCCCAGCATCATGGGCACCATAAGCAGGACGAAAAAGGCCAGCATCAGGCTGATGCCCTGGCGGTACAGGCCGAAATACATCTCGCCCGCGCCGGGCACCAGCGAGAAGCAAAACGTCCAAAAACGGTTTTTCTGATTATTCATGTGAGGTACCTCCAAAATTATAGAAGAAGTCGGAGAGTGCTTGGTTGATGTCCTGAACGTGTTCGTCCACCTGCTCGCTGAAGGCGCTGAGCTTTGCGCCGGACGGCTCCGCCGGGGCGTCGGTCTTTTGAAACCGGAGCTCGCCGGGGCGGACGGTGAACAACATGGCCAGACAGGCGGCGCAGGCCACGCCCACCCGGGCGCAGTAGGCCAGGAACTGTTTTCGCTTTTCCGCCCGGGTCAGTGGCCGGGGCGCCCGGGCCGCTGCGGTCAGAATGGCGCTTTTCAGCTGCTTCGGGGCGGGGAGCAGACCGTCAGTCTCGCTGAGATCAATGAGGTGCATCAGCTCCTCGTCACTCAAATAGAAATATTCCTTTGTGTTCATAGGACCTGCTCCCTTCGTATCATTTTTTTGAGCTGGGCTTTGGCCCGGTAGACCCGGGTCTGAACGGTTTTCAGGTTCTGGCCGGTGTCGTCGGCGATCTCCTGAAAACTTCGCTCGCGCACAAAGTAGAGAAGCGCGGTGCTGCGGTAGGGCTCCTTCAGCGCCTCGCAGGCGGCGCGGAGCTGGTCGAGCACATCCGATTCCACCACCCGGCGCTCCGGGTCAGGCGCGGCGTCCGGGACGGTCAGCATGGCCTCCTCGCCGTCGGGCACCAGCTGGAGCTGGCGGCGGCGGAGAAAGTCGGTGCACTTGTTGGCCGCAATGCGGCACAGCCACGCCTTTTCATACTGCCCGTCGAACCGGTCCAAGGCCCGCCACGCCGCGAGGAAGGTCTCCTGAGTCAGATCCTGTGCCTCGCAGTAGTTTCCCACCATGCGGTAGCACAGGGTAAACACCAGATCCTGATAGCGGTCAACCAGCTGTTCTAATGTAATCTTTGAAATGCTGACCGCCTCCTCGCTCAGATGCATCTTCTATACAGTATAACGGATGCCCGGAAAAATTGTATTCAGGTTTTGAAAAAAGTTTTTGATGGGATGTTTTTTCTTCTGAGGCCATTCCATTCCCGCTTGTCATCCGGAAGCCGCAGCTTTCCCCTCCGTCATTCTGAGGCCGAAGGCCGAAGAATCCTAAAACACCGACTTCTACAAACAGAATGCTCCCTGTCGAATACGGGTGTTTTAGGATCCTTCGCTCCGCTCAGGATGACAAGGGGGAGTGCTCAGGATGATAAATAGAGCGTTTGTAGGTACTATCGAAAGGCCCCGGCTTCCCAAATGGAAAGCCGGGGCCGCTGACTGCTTCACTTCAAATCAGGATCCACTTAAACCGATCCGTTCCGGGGTACCAAGATTGATCCCGGTCTCCCTCAGCGCCTGAAACGCCTCCATGACCCAGTCCGGGTATTCATCCGCAGGCTGCACCTGCACGGGCTCTGCGTGGTTAATGCCGGATACGCCGTTTGCCGAATCAACATATACATAATAATACCATTCATGCGCATCCTGAAAAGCCTCTTTGTTATAGAGGAACGGAAGTACCGGCCTGCTGACAGAAATATGCGTCGTCCAGAAATCCCCGCCTCCGCTTCCGCTGATCCCGCAGCAAAGTTTGGAATAGCGCTCGTCTGCCGTGACGTGGCCGACCTCAAAGAAGCGCCCGTCCACTTCGACCAGATAGCTCTCCTTTGTGACGGCAGAATTCGGGATCTCCACCTTGTTTCTGTTGTCCAGAATGAATGCCGCCGCCAGAATGGCCAGCAGAATGGCAGACATACTCACAATGACCTTGATTTTCTCCCGCCGGTTGACCTTTTTTACCGCCCGGCGGATGGCGTCGTCCTCCCTGTCGTCCCCGGCCAGCTCCGGGGCCGGGGAATGGAGCTCTTCCAGCTTCGCCGCGCAGGCCGGGCACCCGGCCAGATGCTCTTCAATGTCCTGCCCGGTGGCCTCGCTCACCACCCCGTCCAGATAGAGGGGAAGCAGATCCTCCACCACATGACAGCTCAGCTTTTCACTCATTCCTGCGCATCTCCTTTCTCCATCTGTTCCCGCAGCCGCTGTTTGGCACGGTAGTACACCACCCGCGCCCAGCCCTCGCTCCTGCCGAAGGCCAGTCCGATCTGGGCAAAGGGCAGCTCGCCCATGACCCGGAGGGTGAACACCTCCCGGTAAGGCTCCGGCATTTCATGAAGGTACCTCAATATCTGTCGAGATTCGTCCCGGTCGATGGCGCACTCCTCCAGCGACGCGCCGGAAAGCGTAAGTGAAACGCCATCCCGTTCCGTCAGCTCGGCGGAGGTTTTCCCCTTCGCCTTCCGGCACTGGTCGATCCAGAGGTTTTTCACCGTCTGACAGAGCCACGTTGTCTCCCGGCACTCGCCCCGGAAGGACTCCTTGGTGTGCAGAAACCGGACAAACGCCTCCTGCGCCAGATCCTCCGCCTCATGCCGGTTTCGGGTCAGGGCATAAGCGTAGCGATAAACGCTCCGCCAGCAGGCCAGATACACCGCCTGAAAATCCAGTTTGCTCATGCCCCGCCTCCTTTCGTTTCTACTCATTAGACGTTTGTCCACAGCTTTCGTTACAGATTGGGGAAAATTTTTTGGGAGTTTGTTAATTTGTGCGGCTCCTAAGCCTTCGGTGCAGTGCTGTCGGCTTGCAGATATGACGTAGGGCGGGTGCTTGCCCCCGCCGCGGACGGCCGCCGCTTTCGTAACAGAACATCTTACAAGTGAATGATAGTAGGGACTGTGTTTAATTACGCAGGTCGGCACATCTTCTACGGCAACACCTGCAAAGCTGCCAGCATGGCACGGCGGGGGCAAGCCCCCGCCCTACATCAAACCAGGAAATCTTCCTTTTATCGTCATCCTGAGCGGAGCGAAGGATCTTAAAGCACCGGTCTCCGACAGGAAACATTCTGCTTGTAGTAAACCCGTGTTTTAAGATTCTTCGGCCTTCGGCTTCAGAATGACAAAGCGGGAATGCAGTCACAGAAGGACAGAAATATTCCACAAAACCCCCGCCGAATTGTTTAAAACTCGGCGGGGGTTTCTCAGTTCTGTTTATTCACCTGTCTTGGACGCGCCGCCGTTCTGGGGCTTGTCCCCCTGACCGGGCTGGCCGCCCGAACGCTTGCGGGGACGGTGGCGCTTGGGGCGCTGACCTTGGGGGCGGTCGCCCTTGGGCGCACCGTTCTGATAGGTACCTTCCCGTTTAGGCGCTCCGCCCTCCGTCTGGGGCTTCTGTCCCTGGATCTGGGGCTTTTCGACCGGGGCATTGGGGCGCTTGCGGGGACGGTGGCGGGGGCGGCGGGGTTTCTGACCCTGTTCCGGCTCCTCGCCCTCGGCGGCGGGGCTGACATTCTCCTTGAATTCCTTGGGCTCCGCGGACTTGGCGCTGTGTTCCGGCCGGGCAGGACGTTCGGGGCGGGCGGGGCGCTCCGCCCATGCGGGACGTTCCGACCGTTTCTGTTCCTGAGCAGCGGACGGCTGCACCGGCGCGGTCTCCGCCGCAGCGGCAGCTGTCGTCTCATTTCTCAGTCGGGGCGCCCGGGGTGCGCTCTGTTCGGGCTGCTCGGGCAGCTCATAGCCCTCGGGGCGCTTGCCCTTGCCGGAGCGAATGACCTTGATGTCAGAGGTGGAGTAGATCTGGGGATTTTCCGGGTCGTTGTCCAGCTTGACCTTCACCTTTTCCCGCAGCAGCTGGACGGCGTTCACCGTACCCACGCCATCGGGGGTCTCCACAAGGCTCTCCAGCTTCGGGGTGCGCTTCACCACGTCCTCATAGGCCTCCTGCTCATATTTCAGGCAGCACATCAGCCGTCCGCAGGCGCCGGAGATTTTGGTGGGATTGAGGGAAAGGTTCTGAGTTTTCGCCATTTTGATGGAAACCGGGTGGAAATCGCTCAAAAAGCTATTGCAGCAGTAGGGTCGTCCGCAGACGCCCAGACCGCCCAGCATTTTTGCCTCGTCCCGGACGCCGATCTGGCGCAGCTCGATGCGGGTGTGGAAGATGCCGGCCAGATCCCGCACCAGCGCCCGGAAATCGACCCGGCCCTCGGAGGTGAAGAAGAACAGGATCTTGCTGCCGTCGAAGTTATATTCCACCTCGACCAGCTTCATGTCCAGCCCGTGCTCCTGAATTTTCTGCTGGCAGATCTGGTAGGCTCTGGCCTCTTTCTCCTTGTTCTTCTCCATGGCGGCGAAGTCGGCGTCGGTGGCCATGCGCAGCACCGGACGCAGGGGGGACACCAGCTCCATCTCGTCAATGAGCCGGTTGCCCTCGACGCACTCGCCGAACTCCACGCCCCGGCTCGTCTCGATGATGACTCGGTCTCCCACGGCGACGGTCATGCCATTTGGGTTAAAATAGTATGATTTTCCGCCATCTTTAAAGCGGACACTGATAATTTCAGTCATAAAAGTGTTCTCCTTGACACAAACAGATCAGTTGAGCCGGGCGGCAAGCCAGCCCAGCAGGTGGCCGGCGGCCACATGAAACGGCAGCATATCCTGCCCCTTGCGGACGAGCTCCGCCCAGTCCAGCAGCTGGCCGGAGCTCCGGGCGGTGGCCAGACTCCGGGCCGCCGGACTGTGAAAGCGCCCGGTGGCGGAGCCGATCACCGCGTCGTTCAGCAGCTCCTCCAGCCCGTTCAGGAAGTGCTCCTGCGTCGGGCGATCCGGCTTCGTATTTTCAAAGCGAACCAGAAAATCCGCGCGCTGAAATTCGTCGCCGCTGACCAGCAGCAGGGCAAAGGCCAGCGCCTGCGCGTCCGTCTCGTCGCCGTTGTCGTCCTCGCCGACGTGAATGGCGGCGCACCGGGAACGGATGGTCTCCAGCAGCGCCCCGGCCCGGTCGGTCATAAGCAGAAAGGCGGCGTAGGGCGGGCCCTCCTCCAGCACCTTCAGCAGGGCATTCTGGGCGTTTGGGTTCATATTCTGGGCGTTTTCGATTAGATAGACCTTGCTTCTGGCCTCATTTGGACGGATAAAGGCATCGCTGCGCAGGTCCCGGATGGGGCCAACCTTCAGCTCGCCCCCCACGTCCTTGGCCTCCATGAAGCGCTCCACCGGGATCACGTCCGGGTGAATGCCCTCCGCCGTCTTGCGGCAGTCCCGGCACACGCCGCAGGGGCGCTGCCCCTCCGGAGCGGTGCACACCATGGCCTGAGCGATCTCCAGCGCCTTCGCGCGCCGCTTCTCCTCCGAACCGATCAGGATCGTGGCGTGAAATGGGGCTATTGCGTTGTTCATTCACACCGGCTCCTTTCGGGGGGATGGGATAGGCTATCAAAGGCTTCCCCTCGGGGGGTGAGCCCGAAACAGGAATGCGCCAGTGGCGCATTCCCGGGCGAGTGCAGTAAACGCCGAAGGCGCTCTAAAGAAAAGGCTGGCACGGCGGAGCCGTGACTGATGAGGGGGCAGGTCTAGGAAAATCTTTGCATCGTCGCTACCTCATCCGGTTCGCTTCGCTCACCACCTTCCGGCCCTTTTGGCCTTCGGCCATTTCCCCACACCGTGGGGAATCACCCCTCAAGGGGAAGGCTTTCGAGGGTGCGGTGCAGACAAAAGGGCCGGAAGGCTTAAACTATCTGCAACATCCAGAATTTTCAATCCTTCACGATCATAATTACGCTATTTTCATCATAACACAAATCATACAAATATGCACGGATTTTTTCGGTGATGACCTCGCCGGGGGCGGCGACGGGGACGCCAGGGGGATAGGGCGCAATGACGTCGGCGGCGACACGGCCCACCGTGTCCCTGAGCCGGATCTTCTCTTTCCGGGCAAACTGAGCCCGACGGGGCGTCATGGCCTGTTCCGGAATCGGCGGGGCGGACAGCTTGGAAAGATAAGGTACCTTTCCTTTTAGTCCCAGATAGTTCAGCGCCCGCTTCAGGCGCAGGAAATCCCGCTCGGTGTCGGCGGCGGTCAGGATGCAGACGACGTGGCAGTTGTCCGCCATCTCGGGATAAATGCCGAATTTCTGCAAGTCGGCCTCCAGCTGATAGCCGTCCTCCACCTGAAAGACCAGCCGGCAGGGGTCCAGGTCCTCCCGGCGCAGGCAGGGATAGGCCCGGCGCAGGTCGGCGCACCACGCCGCCACCCGGCGGTAACTGCCCCGCCCCTCGTACATCCAGGGCCGGAGCTTGTCCAGCGCAGCCAGCATGGCGTAGCTGGGGGATGTGGTGGAGGTCAGAGCGCTGGCGGCCTTCAGCGCCTCCAGCCGCACCCCGTTTGCGAACACAACGGCGGTCTGCCCCGGGGCCGGGAGAGTCTTGTGGGCGGAAACGGTCACGCCGTCCACATTTTTGTAGGGGTTATATCCCAGCAGGCAGTTGGACTCCCGTTCCAGCACCAGCGGCAGATGGGCCCCATGGGCCCCGTCCACCAGCAGCTTCGCCCCGTGGGCGTGGCAGATGCGCCCCAATTCGTCCAGATCCGACAGCACACCGTAATAGGTGGGACTGGTCACCACGACCGCCTTGGCGTCCGGGTGTTTTTCAAAGGTACCTTCCAGTATCTCACCGGTCAGCGGCCCGGTCACGGCATTCTCTCCGTCCCATGGCCGGGGAAGCCACACCGGCCTGAGGTCGAAGAGCGACAGCGCATGGTGGATGCTCTTGTGGCTCACCCGGTCGAGGAGTACCGTGTCCCCGGGGCGGGTGAACAGGTTCAGCAGAGTAAATATACCCTGAGTTGAGCCGCCGGTGGCGTAAAAGGCGGCGTTCATGCCCCAGTCCCAGGCCCACAGCCGCTGGGAGTCCTCCAGCCAGTCGTCGCCGCCGTAGAGGTTCCCCGTGGGGGGCAGCTCGGTGAAGTCCAGCGGTGCCAGGGCGTCCCACTCCTCCATGGGCATCCTGCGCCCCTTGTGGCCGGGCATACACATCCGCAGCGGCTGAGACGCCGCAAAGGCGGACAGAGAATCATAAAAATTGGTGTCAGACATGGTGGTCACCTCGGTTTCTGTTTGCAGGGACTTTTGAACGGCAAAAATATTGTCACACTGAAATTTTGAAGTCAAGTTACGTCAAATTTGTCAGCCTTCCGCATTGTTTCAAAAATAAGTCAGGATTTCAGTACAGTGCAAACCTAAAACCCAGAAACCGGGCAGACGGGCGTTTGAAAGTTTTCCCGTCTGCCCGGTGGGCTTTTTCTTATTCAGCCTCGTTCTGCTCGGCGCTTTCGCCCGCCTCGCTCTCGTCGGAGGGCTCCTCCTCATCGGGGTCGGCCACGGCCAGGCCGATGACCTTGACGCCCTCGGCGACGGTCATGACCTTGACGCCCTGGGTGGCGCGGCTGATGACGCTGACGCCGCCGGCGCCGGTGCGGATGATGGTGCCGTCGTCGGAGATCATCATCAGATCCTCGTTTTCGGCCACCATGGCCACCGCGGCCACATTTCCGGTCTTAGCCGTGCACTGATAGGCCTTGACGCCCTGACCGCCGCGGTTCTGGGCGGAGAATTCGTCGGGGCCGGTGCGCTTGCCATAGCCGTTTTCGGTGACGGAGAACAGCAGCTTGTCCGGCTGGACGATCTCGCCGCCCACCAGATAGTCGCCGTCTTTAAGCTTGATACCCCGCACGCCCACGGCGTCGCGGCCCATGCATCTGACGTCGCTCTCATGGAAGCGGATGCCCATGCCGTCATGGGTGAGCAGCATGACGTCCTGCCGGCCGTCGGTAACGTCCACGCTGATGAGCTCGTCGCCCTCGTCCAGACCCAGGGCGCGGATGCCGCTCTTGCGGGCGGTGTTGATGCTCTGGAGCGTGATGCGCTTGACGGTGCCCATGCGGGTGGCCATCATCAGATAACGCTCCGGCTCCTCCAGGGAGCTGACATGGAGCATGGCGGTGACGCTCTCGCCGCTCTCCAGCGGCAGCACGTTGATGATGGGCGTGCCCTTGGCGGTGCGGCTGGCCTCCGGGACGCGATAGCCCTTGAGCCGATGCACCTTGCCGATGTTGGTGAAGAACAGGATGAAGTCGTGGGTGGAGGAGGTGAAGAGCTTCTTCACATAGTCCTCCTCCTTCAGGGTCTGGGCGTTGACGCCCTTGCCGCCGCGGCGCTGGGTGCGGTAGGCGCTGACCGGGGTGCGCTTGATGTAGCCGCCGTTGGTGAGGGTGAACACGCACTCCTCCTCCTCGATCAGATCCTCGATGTCCAGATCATCCTCCACATCCATGATCTCGGTGCGGCGCTCGTCGCCGTACTTGTCGCGGATGGCGATCAGCTCGTCCTTCAGCACGCCCTTGAGCATGGTCTCGTCGCTGAGCAGCTGGTTATAGTAGGCGATCTTCTTCTGAAGCTCGTCAAACTCGTTTTGCAGCTTCTCCTCTTCCAGACCCTGCAGGCGCTTGAGCTGCATGTCCAGAATGGCCTGCGCCTGAATGTCGTCCAGCCCGAACCGGTTCATCAGGTTCTCCTTGGCGTCGTCGTAGCTCTCACGAATAATCTTGATGACTTCGTCGATATTTGCTTCTGCAATCAGCAATCCTTCCAGCAGGTGGGCGCGCTCCTCGGCCTTGCGCTTGTCGAAGATGGTGCGGCGGGTGATGATCTCCTCCTGGAAAGCGAGGTACTCATCCAGCATATGCCGCAGGGAGAAGATCTTCGGCTGGGGATGGCCGTTGACCTCGGTCAGTGCCAGCATGGTGACGGCAAAGGAGGACTGGAGCTGGGTCTGGGCGAACAGGCGGTTGAGCACCACCTGGGGATTGGCGTCCTTCTTCAGCTCGATGACGATGCGCATACCGTTGCGGTCGGACTCGTCCCGCAGGCCGGAGATGCCCTCCAGCCGCTTGTCGCGCACCTGATCGGCGATGTTCTTGACCAGCATCTTCTTGTTGACCTGATAGGGCAGCTCGGTGACGATGATGCGGATGCGGTCGTGGCCGTACTCCTCAAACTCGGTGCGGGCGCGGATGACGATCTTGCCCCGGCCGGTGGCGTAGGCGGCGCGGATGCCGCTGCGGCCCATGATGATGCCCCGGGTGGGGAAGTCCGGACCCTTGACGTGCTGCATCAGATCGTTGAGGTCGGCCTCCGGGTCGTCCAGCACGCAGACGCAGGCGTCAATGACCTCGCCCAGATTGTGGGGCGGGATATTGGTGGCCATGCCGACGGCAATGCCGCTGGAACCGTTCACCAGCAGATTGGGGAATCGGCTAGGCAGAACGTGGGGCTCCTTGCGGGTCTCGTCAAAGTTGGGGTCCCAGTTGACGGTGTCCTTGTCGATGTCCCGCAGCATCTCGTTGCTCATCTTGCTGAGCCGGGCCTCGGTGTAACGGTAAGCGGCGGGTGGGTCGCCGTCGACGGAGCCGAAGTTGCCGTGGCCGTCCACCAGCAGATAGCGCATGGAGAAGTTCTGGGCCAGACGCACCATGGCATCATAGACGCTGGCGTCGCCGTGGGGATGGTACCGGCCCAGCACGTCGCCCACGCAGGTGGCGCTCTTCTTGAAGGGCTTGTCACTGGTCAGGTTGTCCTCGTACATGGCGTACAGAATGCGCCGATGCACGGGTTTCAGGCCGTCCCGCACATCGGGCAGGGCGCGGCCCACGATGACGCTCATCGCGTATTCGATATAGCTGTCCTCCATCTCGTGGACGAGGTCAGACTGCACGATTTTCTGATCCGGGTAGCGGATCTCCTCGGGATCATAGTCCCGTCTCATTTTAGCCATAATTGATCTGCTCCCCCTCTCTTAGTAGTCCAGATTCACGGCGTAGTGGGCGTGGGTCTCGATATATTCCTTGCGGGGCTCCACCTTTTCGCCCATGAGCACGGTGAAGATTTTGTCCGCCGCCACGGCGTCGTCCAGCGTGATCTTGCGCAGGGTGCGCTTGGTGGGGTCCATGGTGGTCTCCCACAGCTCGTGGGGGTCCATCTCACCAAGGCCCTTGAACCGGCTGATGTCCACCTTCACGTTGGGGTTGCCGCCGCGCATCTCGGCGGAGATGGCGTCGCGCTCGTCCTCGCTGAAGGCCAGCCGGGTGGTCTTGCCCCGGCTCAGCTTAAAGAGGGGCGGCACAGCCGCGTAGACATAGCCCTCCTCAATGAGCGGGCGCATGAAGCGGAAGAAGAAGGTCAGCAGCAGGGTGCGGATGTGCGCACCGTCCACGTCGGCATCGGCCATGATGACGACCTTGTGATAGCGCAGCTTGGTCACGTCAAAGTCGTCGCCCAGACCGGCGCCCAGCGCGGTGATGACCGGGGTCAGCTTGTCGTTGCCATAGATCTTGTCCGCCCGGGCCTTCTCCACGTTCAGCATCTTGCCCCACAGGGGGAGGATGGCCTGGAACCGGCTGTCCCGGCCGCCCTTGGCGGAGCCGCCTGCGGAGTCGCCCTCGACGATGTAAAGCTCGGTGAGGGAGGGGTCGGTCTCGTTGCAGTCGCTCAGCTTGTCGGGCATGGAGCTGCCCTCCAGCGCGTTCTTGCGGCGCACTTCCTCCCGGGCGCGGCGGGCAGCCTCCCGGGCGCGGGAGGCCATCATGGCCTTTTCCAGGATCGCCTTGCCCACGGTGGGGTTCTCGTCCAAAAATTCGGCCAGCTTCTCGGTGACAACGGCGTTCACCAGTGTGCGGATCTCGCTGTTGCCCAGCTTGGCCTTGGTCTGGCCCTCGAACTGGGCCTCAGTCAGCTTGACGGAGATGACGCAGGTCAAACCCTCGCGGCAGTCGTCGCCGGAGACCTTCTCGTCGTCCTTGAGGATCTTCATCTTTTTGCCGTAGTTGTTGAGCACGGTGGTGATGGCGCGCTTAAAGCCCTCCTCGTGCATACCGCCCTCGGGGGTGTGAATGTTGTTGGCGAAGGAGACGATGATCTCGCTGTAGCCGTCGGTGTACTGGAGCGCGATCTCCGCCATGGCGTCGGCCTTCTCGCCGGCCATGTAGACCACCTGGTCGTGGACGGGAGTCTTGTTCTCGTTGATGAAGGTGACAAACTCGCGGATGCCGCCCTCGTAGCACATCTCGTCCCGCTGTTCCTGTCCGGGGCGCTCGTCGGCCATGACGATCTTCAGACCAGCGTTCAGGAAGGCCTGCTCCCGCATCCGGCGGTGCAGCGTCTCGTAGTCGTAAACCAGCTCCTCAAACATCTCCGGGTCAGGCTGGAAGGTGACCTCGGTTCCGGTGCGGTCGGTCTGACCCACGATGGTCATGCTCTGGGTCACCTTGCCCCGGGCAAACTTCATCTCATAGATGTTGCCGTTCTTGTGTACCCGCACCTCCAGCCACTCGGAGCAGGCGTTGACCACGCTGGCGCCCACGCCGTGCAGGCCGCCGGACACCTTGTAGCCGCCGCCGCCGAACTTGCCGCCGGCGTGCAGAATGGTGTAAACGACCTCCAGAGCGGGCTTGCCGGTCTGGGCCTGAATGTCCACGGGGATGCCGCGGCCATTGTCGGTGACGGTGATGGAGTTGCCCGGATTGATGGTCACATGGATCTC
>USIZ01000008.1 GCA_900554855.1 uncultured Eubacteriales bacterium
GGACTTTGACCGCCCGCAGCATCAGTGGCTGGTGAGGCGGCTCCGCCCCGGCGACCTGCTCTGCGTGCAGAGCATCGACCGGTTGGGCCGGAACTACGAGGAAGTGCGGGAGCAGTGGCGGGTGCTGACCAAGGAAAAGCGGGTGGACATCGTTGTCCTGGACATGCCTTTGCTGGACACGCGGGCCCGGGGCCAAGACCTGACAGGCACCTTCATCGCCGACTTGGTGCTGCAAATTTTATCCTATGTAGCGCAGACGGAGCGGGAGATGATCCGCAAGCGGCAGGCAGAGGGAATTGCGGCGGCCAAGGCCCGGGGTGTAAAGTTCGGGCGGAGGCCGCTGCCCTTGCCAGAGTCATATGAAGATGTGCGTCAAAAATGGGAAAGCGGCCAGCTCTCAGCCAGAGCCGCCGCCATCGCATTGGGCGTGTCGCACAGTACATTCTTAAAATGGACACGATACAAGTAGGGATTGGATGGAAAAGTACAAATGGTCTTCCAATGGCAGGTTCATAGGTATAATCCGCCTTTCTGCGAAAGGCACCGACGGGGTTATGAAACCGAGGGGTGCTTAAGAATCGAGTTCAAGCCTCATAAGAACAAGCGTTTGCCAGCCGCTTCTTGCACGGAAACCTCTTGGATTGCGACCATATTCCTGAAATCCGACCGATTCATACAGCCGGACAGCAGATGCGTTCTCTGCTACGACCTCCAGCTCTATTTGCAGGTATCCCGCTTGCTTCGCGCATTCGATGCACGCAAGCGTAAGAGCCTTCCCGATGCCGCGCCCCCAGTAGGCTTTTTCAATGGCGATGCCGAAGTCCGCACGATGGCGAATCTTTTCCTTGTCATCAATCGGATCAATGCCCGCTGTTCCGGCAATCCTGGCGTCAACGAACGCCGCAATTTCGATGGCATTTTTGCTTTCGCTGCGCGCCTTCAAAAATTTTGCTTCCTCTTGGACGGTGAACGAATTTTCCTCCGGATAGGTCAGAAAATAGTCCGTTTCTGCATGCGTGAGATCAAAAGTGCGGAGCACTTCGGCGGCATCAGCTTCACCCGCTCCGCGAAGAAGGCATTTCGCGCCGTCCTTTAAGATAATTTCTTTTTCGTATTGCATTGGTTATTGCCTCCTGCTATCTTTTCGACGGCATCGCATGCTTGCATTTCGCTACAATCAGTTTTACAAGCCCGCCAGCGCCAGGAATTTTTTATCCGACTGAATACTCTGTGTCAGAAACTGACCGTCCCGGAACAGGGCATAGGTCGTGACCGGTGCGGGTACATTCTGTGCAGATTCTTTGTCAGTGATATGGATGGCCTTGAACGGGATACCATGTTCCTTCGCCACCTCCTGCACCCTTGGTATCCAATAATAGGTGTAGGGACACTGATCGGTGTAATACAGAACAAAACCGTTATCTTCAATCGCCGGATGCTTCGCGCATTCCCGGAACTTCGGCATCTGTGCAGTCGGTTCAATGGAAAGGTACATGAGATTGATCCCGCAGTCGGATATGTCTGCCACACGGAACCCTTTGTAGGCAAGGAATTTCGGGTCAGCAAGAAATTCCCGCTTCCTGCCCTCCGCGCACAGAATGCAAATACCTTTCTTCCCCTGCGCCTTGGCATCACGGATGCACGCCTCCAGCAGATCATTTGAGTATCCGTGTCCCTTCATGGAACCGGATACCCAGAGACAGTCAATGTAGAGATAGCCGTCTGCCTCAATAGGCACCCATGCGTTTTCAGCCGGAATGTATTCGATAAAGCATTTACCGCGTTCTTCGCTGCGATAGAAAACAAGTCCATCATCAAAGCGCTGCCGCAGCCATTCTTTTTTTGCGACGCTCTGCTTACCGGACATGGCGCAGCAGATATGTTCCTTGTCAATATTTTCTTTTGTGATCCGAATATAGTTCATCGGTTATTCCTCCAATGCCGTTGTTCTTTCGTTTTGGCGATGGCAATTCATCGAACATTGCCTCAAAGAGCTCTGTAAGAAACACTTTGCTATCAACTTCATCCACCAGCAGCATTTCTTTCGCTCCCTCATACGGGAGCTCACAGATTGCCGCAGGCATAAGTTCCAGAGCGGATCTTGTTTTCTTTACAAGCAGTCGATCATCATAGATTCCACCGACGATTTTACCTCGGTAATAGAGGATAAATTCTCCCATCATAGGACGGTAAGAAATATCGTCCAGATCGGATAGCTGTTCCAGAATGAAATGAAGATACTCTTTACCGGATGCCATTTTTTCCTCCTGTTCAGAACAGTTGCCCCGTCAGCTTCCGCTTTTCCTTCTTCGGAAAAGTCGCTTCAAATCGTTCAAAGCCCTCCGGGTCTTTCTCACAGACAAAATATCCCACTGGGTCTTTGTAGGTGCCGGAGATACCGTCCAAAAAACCGGGCGTCAGCTCCTTGATGAGAAAATAATCCGCTTCAGGGTCGTCGGCATAGCGGATACCCTTTATTTTGGCAGGCACAAAGCCGGACTTGCCGTAAAAGTCAATATTGCCGGTGATGGCAAGTGCTCCTGCACCCATTTCCTTGGCTTTTTCCATGGAATAGTCCAGCAGCTTCTTTCCGTAGCCCTGCCGCTTGTATGCGGGCGCAATGCCGATGGGGCCGAAGGTCATGATCGGCACCTTTCTTCCGTCATCGCAGTCGATTTCCGACCACACATAGATGACCTGCCCGATCAGCTCGCCGTCCAGCTCCATGACGAAGTCCAGCTCCGGCACAAATGCCGGGTCATCCCGATAGCAGTGCAGCACATAGTACTCCATGCAGCCGGGGCGGTAGACATTCCAAAAGGCCTCGCGGGTCAGGTTTTCAACATTGCGATAGTCATCTTTGGTTTCCAAACGAATGGTGATCTTCTTTTCTGACATGGCGTTTCTCCTTATCTCTTGTCAATAATTTTGTCGATCAGCCCGTAAGCAAGGGCTTCCTGCGCCGACATGTAGTTGTCGCGCTCCGTATCGGCGGCAACCTGTGCAAAGGTTTTTCCCGTATTCTCGGAAAGAATGCGGGTCAGCCGCTGTTTGGTTTTCTGCATTTGTTCGGTCACGATCTGAATATCCGTGACCGGGCCGTGTACGCCGTTCCCAGCGATCAGCGGCTGGTGGATCATGTTTTCCGCATTCGGCAGTGCGATCCGCTTGCCCTTTGCGCCGCCTGCTAACAGGAAAGCGCCGAAGCTCGCGGCCAGACCGATGCAGATGGTGGACACGTCGCACTTGAGATACTGCATGGTGTCGTAAATCGCAAACCCGGCCGTGACCGAGCCTCCGGGGCTGTTGATGTAGAACTGAATATCCTTGTCTGGGTCTTGTGCTTCCAGAAACAGCATCTGCTCGACGATGGAACTGGCGGATGCGTCCGTTACTTCCTCACCGAGAAAAACAATTCGGTCGGAGAGGAGCCGGGAAAAAATGTCGTAGCTACGTTCGCCGCGACTGGTTTGTTCGATCACATAGGGAATGATGCTCATATATGTTTACTCCTTGATTTCTTTTGGTTTCATACAAAACAGGTGAATGCCAAGCGCCGCATTGAAGCCTGTTGCAGCAAACACGCTGAAACGCTCGACCACGCCGAAATACTCGGCAGGGACGATTTTCATACCCATTGCGCCCACAAGCATCATGGCCAATGCGACAGCGGCGCAGACACCATAAGAACGACAGTTTTTGCTCTTGGCTCCTGCGACGATGATCATGGTCAGTGATACGATGGACAGCAGCACCACCAAAGCGGTTGTGACCATGTGCATCACATCCTGAAAGGCCCCGGCATAGCCGCTGCTACTGAGCGGGAACATCCGATACCCGACCGCCGAGATCCACTCCATGATGGCGAACAGATAAATGCCCGAACGGAGCAGCTTGGTTTTCTGTCCTTGGATGCCGATACAGACGACGGTCGCGCAAACGACCTCGCACGCATTGTAAAGGGCGCTCAGCTGATTCCAGAGTGCCAGCGATGGCGCATTGGCGGCACTCAGGTCGCTGACAGCCTGTGCCATCCAGTTATAGCCGGGATAGGTCAGCGGCGCAAACACGACCGCCGCCGTGTACGAAAGAAAGCTGACAACGCCCAGCAGCCCTAATTTTTGAGTCAAAGATCGCTTCATTTTATCGCTCCCTGTGCTTATCAAGTTTGGCTTTCCCAAAAGCACCGATAGGGCTGAAAGCCTGCTGCCGCATAGAATTTCTGCGCCGACTCATTGAATGTCCAGACATCCAGTGTCACCTGATCAAAATCTCGATGTTTTGCTTGCGCTTTGCAAATGTCAGCAAAAGGATTGAATCGACACGGTGAGATGTGCCGCATGGGCAGCGCAAAGATCACAAGCCCGATCCACGAAAAGGATACCTTCAGATTCATAAAGCAACACCGGCTTTCACAGCAAATACAGGCAGCTTTGCAGGCTTCCCATAAATGAAGATCAGCGCGCGGAACTCCCGGCGGAACGCCTCACGCAGCTCTGCCTCCGTCAGGTGCAGGTGATCCGTATTGGCGAGGATTGCCAGTCCGTAGGTAAAGTAGATCATATCCTGATGAAAGCGGCGGGCCGTATCCTCCGCATATCCAAATTCATCGACGATCACGCCGATGACCTCCTGCATCAGAACATCGCTTTGATATGCCCCTGGCTGTTCGCCCTCCAGATAGAGCCAGCGGAACAGCTGCTTTTCCTCGGCAGCGAATTTAACGAAGCCCATGCCGTAGCTGCTGTAGCGGCTGTCGTTTCCTTCGTGGGCGCACAGAGAATCCCGCACGCGCTGTGTGTGCAGTTCGATCGCACGCTGCGTCAGCGCGGCCTTCAGTTCGTCCATGTTCTTGAATGAAAAGTAGATCGGCTGCGTGGAGCAGCCCAGTTTTTTGGCGACGCTGCGGGCATTGATGGCGGAAAAGCCGTCGTCACGCAATACCTCCACCGCAGCGTCGATGATCTGTTCCTTTGAAACTTTTCTGACTGCCGGCATAAGCACCATCCTTGTATAATAACACTGCGTTATATATAACGAAGTGTTATTGTATCTTGTGGGACGTGATTTATCAAGCGGCATGTTATTCTCCTGTTTCAATGGAGAAAACCCGGAAGTTCCACCCGGCATAGCTTGACACCGCTGCGGTAAAGTGCGATAATAACGGCAGTCATCCCATGACCATAGAACATTCATTGTCCTATAAAGAATGCAGAACATGGGAGTTCAACACAAGGGAGGAATGTATAACATGAAACGAGTGATCGCACTGCTGCTGACGCTGGTCATGCTGCTGGGCCTGGTGCCCACGGCTCTGGCCGCCGAAGCCGCCGCCCCCGACGGGACCGTGGTGAAGGCGGAGGAGGTCAGCGGCACCCCCCGGCTGGACGCCATGGCGGAGAACGACTCTGCGGCGGAAACCACCCAGCCCACCGGGCATCAGCCCGATGATATGGTGACCATCCTCGTGGAGCTGGAGCGCGCTCCCGTGCTGGAGGGCTTTGCCGCGAAGAAAACGGCTTCCACCAGCTCTGCCGGTGCGGAGATCGCCGCCTATCTTGCCGGCGGCCGCGCGGAGAAACAGGATGCCGCCATTCGCCGGGATCAGAAAAAGGTTTTTGCCGAGATCCAGGCGGCCCAGCCCGCCGCTCTCCAGGAGGAGGGCACCTGCACTGCCTGTGCCCCTGAGCTGATGGAGCAGTGGACGGTGCTCTTTAACGGCATGGCCGTCCGCGCCCCCTATGGCATGCTGGATACCATCCGCAATCTGAAGGGTGTGAAGTCCGCCCATGTGCAGCATGTTTACAGTCAGCCCACCTCTCCGGCCACCAATGCCGGTGTGGCAGGCTACAGCTATGACATGGTCCACCTGCAGGAGGTCTGGAACAAGGGCTACACCGGCAAGGGAATGCTGGTGGCCGTGGTGGATTCCGGCCTGGACATGGAGTATTCCAGCTGGTGGAGCGATGAGGAGGGCGCCAACGTCACCGGTCTGCGCCGGGTCCACGAGGCCTTCCGGGACGACTCCTTCTACTCCCAGCTCAGCGACAGCGACCTGCGCTATACCAAGGGGTCCCTGCTGGCCTTCCTGAACGGCCGCCAGCTCAATGCCAATAGGCTGAGCCCCGCCTCCAACGAGGCCATGTACAAGACCCGCAAGGTCCCCTTCGCCTTTGACTACGCCGGAGACGCCGACCCCTATACCGGCGAGATCATCAGCGGCGACGTAAACGTCCGCAACAGCGGCAGCAACCACGGCACCCACGTCTCCGGCACCGTGGCGGGCTTTGTCCAGAGCCAGGAGGGCGAGGTCCTCTTTTCCGGCGTAGCCCCCGATGCCCAACTGATGATGATGAAGGTCTTTGCCGACGGCGGCAACTCCGGCGCCACGGAAAGCGCCATTCTCAACGCCCTGGAGGACGCCATGACCTTGGGCGCCGACGCCGTGAACCTGTCTCTGGGCTCCGACAACGGCTTTGCCTATGATGACACCGCCATCCACGGCGTTTATGCCCGGCTGGAGCAGGCCGGCGTCATTCTGATGACCGCCGCCGGCAACAGCGAAAACTCCCCCGCCCAGGGCAATGAGCGGGGCGGCCTGAACCTGGCGGAGGACCCGGATATCTCCATGATGTCCTCTCCCGCCGTCTACCCCTCCAACCTGGCGGTGGCCTCCATCAACAGCACCATCAACATGCAGAGTGTGCTGAGCTGGACCGACGCCCAGGGCCAGAGCCATACCGTGCCCTTCTCCGACCCCAACGAAGTGGCCATGAAGGGGAAGTTCCCCGAGAGCCAGAGCTTCGTTGTGTATGACGCGGGCTACGGCACCTACATGGACTACTACAACGCCGGATTCAGCAACGGCTACAACGGCGGCAAGACGGGTATTGCCCTGGTCAAGCGCGGCAGCGCAGACGGCAGCACCCTCTCCTTCGCCGACAAGATCAACAATGCCAGCAGCTTCTCCGGCACCAACTACATGGGCGAGAGCTACGGCGTGCTGGCTGTGCTGGTTTATGACAGCGACCCCGCCGCCACCACGCTTATCAACATGAACACGGACAACACCTCGCTGACCTCCGCCTTTATTTCCGGCGTGGACGGCGCGGCCATGATCGATGCGCTGAACGCCGGGCAGGAGGTCCGCATCACCGTTCACCAGCAGGACCAGCTGTCCGACTGGGAGGAGGGCGGCCAGATGTCCTCCTTCACCTCCTGGGGCAGCGGCTCCGGACTGGAGCTGAAGCCCGAGATCACCGCCCCCGGCGGCAACATCTGGTCCACCGTGATGGACAGCAGCTATGTGGAGGGCGCCGGGAAGTACGATGACTATACCGGGTCCTACAGTCTGATGAGCGGCACCTCCATGGCGACGCCCCATATGGCGGGCCTGGCCGCGCTGGTGGAGCAGTATGTCAAGTCCCAGCATCCCCAGCAGGACGCCGCCGCCAGCGCCGACCTGACCAACCATCTGCTGGTGAGCACCGCCGTGCCCCAGCAGGAGAACGGCGTATACGTCTCTCCCCGCCGCCAGGGCGCCGGCCTTGTGAACGCAGCCGCGGCCATTTCCACCCCTGCCTACATCGATGTGGACGGCAAGCTGGTGGGCAAGCTGGAGCTGGGCGACGATCCCGGCTGGAGCGGCAGCTATGATCTGGACTTCCGGGTGGAGAACCTGGGCAGCGACACCCTGAGCTACAGCATGAAGGCCGTGCTTCTGCGGCCGGATACCGCAGAGCAGGACGGCAAGACCATGGTCCTTGCCAGCGATGTGCTGATCCGTGAGGTGGATCTGGGCAGCGTCAGCGTGCCCGCCGGCGGCACACAGGTCAGCCGGACCATTTCCCTCACCGCTTCCGACATCGCCGCCATCCGCGACCTGTTCCCCAACGGCAGCTATGTGGAGGGCTTTGTGATCCTCACCGCCGCCGACGGCTCCGCGCCTCAGATCGGCATGCCCCTGCTGGCCTTCCTGGGCGACTGGACCTCTGCCCCCATCCTGGACCGCGCCAACTGGTTCGACGAGCCCCAGGACGGCGAAAACGTGATGAACAACGACTGTACCCTGGGCGTCAACGTGGTGGGCAGTACCATCCGCAGCGCCGGGGAAGTGGTGAACTTCCTGAACCTGGGCCAGAACATCTTTGATACCGACATTGCCGCCGAGAGCAAGCAGACAGTTTTCCACCAGGAGAACTTTGCCATCTCCCCGGACGGCAGCGGCTATTTCGACGCCATTGACGACCTTGAGCTCTATCAGCTGCGGGATGCCAAGCTCTTTGTCACCGAGGTCCGGAACAAGAACACCAACGAGCTCTATTTCCGCACCTTCAACACCTATGTGCCCCGCAGCGTCTATCAGGCCGGCTACGGCGTGGTCCTGCCCATGTCCCTTTACTACTTCACGGATGCCTGGGACGGAACGGACCTGAACGGCGACGTCCTGCCCAACGGCACCCAGTGCGTTTACACCATTACCGCCTATGGCGAGGGTGACTACGGCGACACCGTGGACAATGAGGAGCTGGGCCGCCCGGTGACGGACTTCGAGTCCTTCGTGGACGGCAAGGAGCCCACCTTCAACGGCCACAAAATGGACAAGACCGGCGACGTGCTCTCCTTCGACGTGCTGGTGGACACCCAGGCCCCCAAGCTGGAGAACAACGCCGTGACCTTCTATCAGAAGGATGGCCGCACCTACATGCAGGGCACCGTCTATGACGAGGACGGCTCCCTGGCCTCCGTGGCGGTCCACGCCCAGGTGAGCCGGACCTATACCGACTCCACCGGTCGGGAAATCACCGAGTACAACATCGATCTGCTGAATCCCCTGTATTCCCAGAGCATTTATGACGCCGATACCCACACCTTCACCTTCACCGCAGATGTGACGGAGTATCGCGGCAGCTACAACTGGACCGGCAACGTGTATCTCTCCTGCGGCGACTATGCGGCCAATGACCGCACCTATGCCATCAAGGTGGACGCCTCCCAGGGCCTGACCCTGTCCCAGACATCCGCCCGCCTGCACCCCGGCCAGAGCTTTGACCTCAGCGTGAACAACAACACCGGCTCCACGGCGCCCATCACCCGCACCTCCAGCAACCCCGAGGTGGCCACGGTGGATGAGTTCGGTCATGTGGTGGCTGTGGCTCCCGGCCAGGCCATCATCACCGTGTCCAACGGCACCTACTCCGCCCTGTGCGTCATAGCGGTGGAGGCATCCTCCACGGAGGTGAAGGACTTCAAGCTGTCCATGGACCACTTCTCCGGCCTGAAGCCCAACGGTGCCATCACCGTCCGGGTGGTGGACCTGCAGCCCGCCGATGTGGAGATCTATCAGAATCAGTGGCTGGTATATGAGGACGACGAGGACTGGGCGGGCCTGGTCAGCGTCTCCCAGAACAGCAGCGACGCGCTGGAGGGCCTTATCGACCTGAACTATCAGGCCTCCGCGGACAAGATCCCCTCCGGAACCGGCCATCTGGACGTCACCATCAACGGTGTTACCCGGACCATGACCTTTGACTGGGAGGACGTCTATCAGACCTCCGACCAGGAGGACCTGCAGTCCGACGCCTACTACAACGAGCAGACCTATTACGTCACCGCCGGTGAGACCGCCAGCCTCATCGCCCGGTATCGCCAGACCCACTCCTTCTCCGATGTGAAGCTGTACACGGCCCAGGGGTATGTTTCCGGCGGCAGCGACAATCCCACCACCGCCGCCACCGGCCTGGTGCTGGACGGCCCGGACTTTGTCCTCTCCGGCAGCGAGCCCTGGCGCGGCAGATTGGTGAACACCGAGGGCTATGCCCTGCCGGAGTCCATCCATGTGGTTTACCGCTATGATTACGGCTATGAGTATGAGCTGACGGAAAACGCCATGTACAATGGCTATACCTATGACCGTACCACCGGCGATATCGTCGTGTCCGCCCCCTACGGCTCCTCCACCACGGTGGTGATCCGGGCAGACGGCACGGAGAAGGCCGGTAATCCGGCGGGTGCCCTCTCCGGCGTCACCTATGACCGTCCCGACAGCACCTACGGTCCCTTCAACTGGACGGTGACGGAGGGCGGCGGCAAGCTGGAGACCGCCGAGGACGTCAACGTTAACGGCACCCGCAAGAACGTTGCCTATTACACCCCCTCGGAGCCCGGCGTCAGCTATCTGACCGCCACCACCAAGGACGGGCAGTATCATGTGAACTTCGCCGTGGTCTGCCTGCCGGTGCAGGCCAATACCCTGCGCCTGGATGATACCCGGGCCACCCTGCATCCCCTGGAGACTCTGGCGCTGAACGCGACGCTGACTCCTACCCCCACCCGGGCGGAGGACGCCGCGCTGACCTGGACCTCCTTCAACCCCGAGGTAGCCACCGTGGATGAAAACGGCGTTGTCACCGCCCACAAGCCCGGCTACGCTTACATCAAGGTGTCCACCGATATCAACACCAGCGTCACCGCCTACTGCGTGGTGGAGGTATTGCCTGGTCAGGGCTATACCGTGACTCTGGACGCCAACGGCGGCATGGTGAAGCCCGACTCCGTCAGCGTCCAGTACGGCATAGCTGTGGGCCAGCTGCCTGTGCCCGTCCGTGAGGGCTATACCTTCGACGGCTGGTATGACGAAAACGGTGCGCAGTACACCGAGGACACCATATATGCCATCGCCGGAGACGCCACCCTCACTGCCCGCTGGACCGCCAATATCTACGAGATCACCCTGGACGCCAACGGCGGCGTCACCGACGTGGCCCTGGTCCAGGTGACCTTCGGCCAGGCCGTGGGCGCCCTGCCCACACCTACCCGGGAGGGCTATGTGTTCCTGGGCTGGTTCGACGAGGTGGGCAGCCGCTATGATGCTTCCACCGTCTACAGCACAGCCGATGGTGTGACCCTCACCGCCCGCTGGGGTCAGGAGGACAGCACCTTCACCATTACCCTGAACGCCAATGGCGGCAAGGTGGAGCCCTCTGCTCTGGCGGTGGTATACGGTCAGGCTGTGGGCACCCTGCCCGTACCCACCCGGGAGGGCTATACCTTCGGCGGCTGGTACGACAAGGACGGCAACCGCTACGACGCCTCCAGCGTGTACAGCGTCAAGGGTGACACGACCCTGACGGCCCGCTGGATCGAAAACAGTGTCCAGACCGGCGACGGGTTCCCCATCTTCCTGCTGAGCGGCGCGATGATGGCGGCTGCCGCAGGCGCTGTGATGCTCCTGCTGAAGCGGCGGAAGCTCATGGGCGAATAAACAGACCGGAAGTGCTTCTGCACAGGCTGTTATAAAAGGCTCTCCGGCACATGTGCGCCGGAGAGCCGGGAAACGAAACAAGCCAAGGCCGGCAGGTCAATGACCTGCCGGCCTTGGCTTGTCAAAAATCCTTAATGGGACATTCTCCGCTGGGGAGCGGCTCCATCAAAGCGCTGCGGACACGGGCGGAGTGAATCCGCCCTTCGGCAAGGTTTTGCTGGGCAAAACGCTTGGGACGCGGCTGCGCCGCGGGGGAAAAGCAGCAGGGGAGCCGACTCAGGAACCGGCAGCTTACCGCTCCTCTCGGAAGTAGCTGAGGCCCAGACTTGCAGGAGGCTGCTTTGGTTCCCTGTCCGGCCAAGGCCGGACAGGGAACCCGGATTTCATTTTCCTCCGGGCGGAATGAATCCGCCCTGCGGCAAGGTTTTGCTGCGCAAAACGCTTGGGACGCAGCTGCGCTGCGGGGGAAAAGCAGCAGACAGACGCCGGATGACGAAAGTCTTACCGTTCCTCTCGGAAGTAGCTGAGGCCCAGGCTTGCAGGCGGCTGCTTTTCCTTGTTGTTCCGCAGGCTGGAGATCACCAGCACCACCACGGTGACCACATACGGCAGCATCTTGTACAGCTCCTTCACGGCCATCTGGCTGCCGGTGGGGATGTACAGATACAGGATGTACAGGCCGCCGAACAGGATGGAGGCCAGGACACTGACATTGGGACGCCAGATGGTGAAGATCACCAGGGCGATGGCCAGCCAGCCGCGGTCGCCGAAAGCGTTGTTGGACCACACGCCGCTGGCGTAGTCCATCACGTAGTACAGGCCGCCGAGACCGGCGATCATGCTGCCCACGCAGGTGGCCAGGTACTTATACCGGGTAACGTTGATACCGGCGGCGTCGGCGGTGGAGGCGCTTTCGCCCACGGAGCGCAGGTGCAGGCCGGGCCGGGTGTGCTTCAGGAAATAGGAGGACAGCAGGGCCAGGATAATGGCCAGGTACGCCAGGAAGCCATAGGACAGGAAGATCTGGCCAAACCAGCCCAGACTCTTGGCAAAGGGCAGGGACTTGGCAAAATAGCCGCTGGTGGCGGACAGGGCAATGGAGGGGACCTCACTGCCGGTGAGCTTGATCAGGGAGCCGCCGAAGAAGTTGCCGATGCCCACGCCGAAGGTGGTCATGGTCAGACCGGTAACGTTCTGGTTGGCCCGCAGGGTCACCGTCAGGAAGCAGTACAGCAGGCCCATCAGCAGAGAGCCCAGCAGGGAGCACAGCATGGGGATCAGAATGGCCAGAAAGCCGCTCATCTGATCGGCGGGCACGGCCTGCTCATAGAAGAACGCGCCGATGACGCCGCAGATACCGCCCACATACATGATGCCGGGGATACCCAGGTTCAGATTGCCGGACTTCTCGGTGAGGATCTCGCCGGTGCTGCCGTACAGCAGGGGGATACCCTGCATGACCGCGCGGGGGATGAAGGATACAATATCAAAATTCATTTTCTCACGCCTCCTTCTTTCCGGAAGAACGGAACTGGACCTTGTAGTTGATGAAGAACTCGCAGCCGATGATGAAGAACAGGATGATGCCCGTCAGGATATCGGAGAAGGAGCGGTTCAGGCCGAAGGCCGTGGAGATCTCGCTGGCGCCGCGGCTGAGGACCACCAGCAGCAGGGACACGAAGATCATGATAACGGGGTTGAACTTGGCCATCCAGGACACCATGACGGCGGTGAAGCCCCGGCCGTCCACGATGGTGGTGGTCATGGTGTGGTCGGTGCTGGAGGTCAGCAGCAGGCCGATCAGGCCGCACAGGGCGCCGGACAGGGCCATGGTCCGGATGATGACCCGGTCCACCTTGATGCCGGCATAGCTGGCGGTGCGGCGGCTTTCGCCCACCACGGCGATCTCATAGCCGTGCTTGCTGTAGTTCAGATAGATGTACATCAGGCCCGTGAGGATGGCCACCACCAGAATGGCCAGCAGGTACTTCTGGTTGCCGATGGTGGGCAGCCAGCCGGCCTGGGTGTCCTGGTTGATGATGCCGATCATACTGAATCATGGTGCTCATGCCTGATCATCTCCCTTCATTAAAATATAGACATACCACAGCAGCATTGCTGCCGCACATACACCTATGAGTGCAATTAGCATTTGCATAAGATTCATCCTCCTTTTTTGCTGTCCCCAATATCATAAAACCTTTCCTCTAAAAATGGCATTAGTCATCTTTTGTGCGTTTAAAGATGAAATAAAGATTACAACCAACCCAAAAGCCATGCCATAGGAAAGGCGATAACGATCGTACTGATACAGACACACGCCAAAACCAGTAAGGGCATTCCAACAAAGATGGAGATGAAGCCAAGTAGCGGATGATGCCAAATAAAGCGCTCCGCTTTTGCGTCAAATCTCTGTTCAAATCTTCTCGCCGCATTTGTAATGCTCATAATTGTTCACCTCATTTCTTTCTTGCAAGGCCATAATACCGCTTAAAGTATTAAGTGGGGAAAAGGGTCCTGCAATCGAAACTAAGACTGTATAAGTCTTTAAGAAAAAAGAGTCAGACCCGGAAGAGGACTGACTCATTCATATAATGATTTTGAAATTGTATTTTCGAGAAGAGAATACAATTGACAAATCTCGTCTCATGTCGAGCTTCTTCTATATTTGCGAGTATCTCAACGTAATTCCGCAAGGATTTTTTGATTTCAAGGGAGACCATGCTGATGGAATCGATGCACTTGTAGACCAACTCGATAAGCTTGATGAAGAACAGATTCAAGCTCTCACAGCCTTTATAAAGACTATCGTCAAGTAATTAGGAATAACAGCAAAAATGCCCACCAGCTTCAAGCCGGTGGGCATTCTCTTACTTGTACCGTATTACAGGCCGTTGATTTATCTTGCAGCCAGCCTTTTTGTGCTCAAGTGCAAAAACCATATCTGGAGTGCGTTCAAAGAAACCTAGGTCCCGTTTCCAGCTTGTCCCACACTTGCAATGGAACAGCCCTGTGAACTGCTGTTTCATCTTGCGCCCGCAGTTTGGACAGCTTCGCTTGCTGGCTCTCATAAAAGTTTACTGGAGCTTGGCAACAATTTCATCGGCGGACATACCGCTGGCA
>USIZ01000009.1 GCA_900554855.1 uncultured Eubacteriales bacterium
TCCAGCCGGGCATGGCCGTCCTCGTCATCGGTCAGGTAGCACTTCACCCGGTTCGTCCCGGTGCGCGCCTGCTTCAGCGCCTCGTCCACCTCGTCCCAGCAGCTCTTGTTCTCGTCGGCAAACTGCTCAAAGTCCGCCTCCTCCTCGACCACCAGCCCGCCTACGCCCAGCGCAGTCAGGTAGGCGCACACCGGCTCTATGCCCGCGGCGGTGGTGTCAATGCTCACTTCCAGCCAGATCTGTTCCATAAAGCTCTCCTTTTTCATGCTTAGTGTTTCTATTGTACCCCAGATCGGGAAAAGTCGCAAGAATGACATGGGCGGGAAATCTCCCTCCTGTTCCGGCGCCCCAAAACACCGCTCAAATGCCAAAACAAAAAGAGCGACTGCATTCCCAGCAAGTCGCTCTTTCTAATAGTGAATGATGGTCTCCTTACCGTTGAAGGAGTAGCTGTCCACGATGCCGCAGATCACCAGATCAACGATGGCATACTCGTCGTCCAGCAGCATGTTGCCTGCGCCGCCGTCGATGTTGACCAGCACGATGTCGCCCACACCGGCGTCTGCACAGTCGAAGGCGATCAAGCGCGGCCCGGTGGGCGTGCCGTCCGGCTCCAGATACTGCACCAGCATCAGCTTATAGCCGTTGTAGCCGTCGTCTTTGATGGTGGACACCACATTGCCCACCACTTTTGCAATTCGCACCCGATCTCCCCTCCTTCAATTCCAGTGATTCCATCTCTACCGCTTCCTGCGGTTTCACAGAATTTCGCTCGCCGCAGTGAGCGAAACAAATTTCAGTCCGTCCAAACTCAGGGCGTGTACCTGAGTTTGGACACCCTGCGCGGACAGGCGGGGGACTTTTGCTCTGCAATCAAGCCCGCCTGTCCGCGGAACCCCTCTTTTCGGGAAGGAAACCTTCCCGAAAAGAAGTCAAAGTTCCTCGTTATAGGTGTCAATGAAGCCAACGATCGAGGCGTCCGCCGGGATCCGAAGGCCCCGGAAGATCCGGGATGCCTCCTTGGAGCCGATCAGATAGACGTAATCGCCCAGACCCGCCTGACGGGTGTGATCGGCCGCAATGATGAGGCCGGCCTCTTTTCCGTTTTCGATCTTGCGAACGATCAGCAGAGGAACGCCCTCAAGACCCGAGTCCTTCACCGTGGCGACCACCGATCCCGACACTACGCCGGCATACATGAATTAGGCCTCTTCCTCGCCGCGGTCCAGATGGGGCAGGATGAACTCCACGTCGGAATGGGGACGAGGGATCACATGGACACCGTACAGCTCGCCCACGCGCTTGGCGGAAGCGGCACCGGCATCAACAGCGGCCTTGACAGCGCCCACGTCGCCGCGGACCATAACGGTGACCAGACCGGAGCCGATCTGCACCTTGCCGATCAGATGGACGTTAGCAGCCTTGACCATAGCATCAGCGGCCTCGATGGCGCCGATCAGGCCGCGGGTCTCGACCATACCAAGAGCTTCTTTCATAATAAAAACCTCCGTAAATGAATTTTTTGGTTTTTTACCTGATTTATTGTTGCGGGGAAATGTATTTATCCAATCGCCTTGAGCATATCAGGGTGGGGCGAGGGGATCACAGCGCTTTGGGCCATCAGGCCCTGGGTCTCCTCCAGTGCCTCAGCGGCCTTGATGGAGGACTGCACAGCGGCGACCTCGCCGTTGAGCAGGATAAAGGATTTTCCGCCCAGACCTCTGCCCAGACGCACCTCCAGCAGATCGACCTCAGCCGCTTTGGCGGCGGCATCGGCGGCGTGGACGGCGGCGCAGAGGGAGTAAGTCTCCATGATGCCGAGGGCGTCCAGACGATCCACCATGGTGCAGGCGGAGATGGCGGGGGCAACCTGCGGGTCCACGTTGGGAATAACCAGGCTGTCGATGAGCAGGTTTTCCGCCACTTCCCTGCCCGCCTCAACGGCGGAACGGACGGCGGCCACCTCTCCGGCCACCACGATGTAATACTTGCCGGCGCAGACACAGCCCGCGCTGACCAGCTCCACCTCGGCGGCCTTCAGCATGGCGTCACAAGCCAGGATACCGGTGGGAATGCTCATAATTTCGTTCATACCAATGGCACCCATAGCTTCACTTCCTTATCTCGATGAACTCGCCGGTCACCTGGGTGACGGTGCCGTCGATGGAGGCGTGGATATTGGCCCCCATTCCGTTGGGCTGGGCAATGAGCTGACCCCGGGAGACGCTCTGTCCCACGGAGACCAGCGGGGTGTCCGGCCCGCCGATGTGCATTTTCAGCGGGATCTTCACATCATCGCAGACGACGGCCTCCCCCATGGGGGCGTCCACGTCGTACTTCTTGAGATCCAGCCGGTACAGGAGCCGGTTGGTGGGCAGGCGCTTGTTGGCAAAGCCCCCGTCCGGCTCAAATTTGACTTCTTTTACCGGCTTCACGCCCTGGCTTTGCAGCTTGGCCTTGGCTCTCTGCATGGCCTGATTTGGCTTCAGGCCGAAGTTGCAGGCGAAGAAGGTACACAGGCCGCAGTCGCAGCAGGAGAAGATGCCGTTCACATCACCGATCAGCGTGTCGTTCCCGGAGGCCAGCGCCCGCATGGCCTTATGGGGCTGAACATTCAGGCCCATGGCGTTGCGGGGACACAGCTGAGTGCACATGCTGCACTGGCTGCACGCCGCCCGGGCGATGACCGCATCCCGGGGGGAGGTGGTCTTTTTCGCCACGATGGGATGATTTCTGGGGATGGCCAACAGGCCGCCGGTGGTTTTGGTGACGCTCTGGCTCAGATCATCGGTGAGCTTGCCCATGAGCGGGCCGCCCACGATGAAGGTGCAGTCTCCGATGGCGCCGCCCGCCGCATCCAGCAGTTTGGAAAGTGGCGTACCGATGGAGGCGCTGACGGTGACCGGTCTTGCGACCGCGCCGCCCACCGTCACCAGCTTGTCGGTAACGGGCGTGCCCTCCATGGCGTGGGCGATGTTCAGCACCGTGCTCACGTTGCTGACCACGCACCCCACATCCAGCGGGATGCCGCCGGTGGGCACGGTCTTACCGGTGATGCTGAACACCAGGTTCTGCTCGTCTCCGGCGGGATAGAAGGAATCGGAGAGGTAAAGCTCCACCTTCGTGCCCTTGACTGCCGCGCTCAGCGCGGCCACCGCACCCTCATAGTGCTTTTTCAGGGCGATGACCGCCCGCTTGGCGCCCAAGTGATCCCGGATGGCCCGAATCGTGCGGACGATCTCCGGGGCGTGGAGCTCCATCACATGGCGATCGGTGCGCAGCAGCGGCTCGCACTCGATGCCGTTGACGATGAAGATCTCCGCCTTGCAGCTGAGCTTCCGATCCGTAGGGAATCCGGCGCCGCCTGCGCCCACGACACCGGCGTCGCGGATCTGATCGATCAGTCCCATAGGCGTCAGATAATGCGGAAGCCGTCCTCCAGCACGCAGCGGCGGGCGCGGGTAAAGCTGCGGGCCGAGGTGAGTCCCTCACCGGTGGGCGTGGCAATGGTCAGGGTGGCGTAACCCTCGCCATTGAAACCAACACCGGCGGTGGAGGGGCCGTTCTTCACAAAGATGGTGGTGTTCAGCGCCTTGGCCGCCTTGCTCATGTTGAGGTAGTTGGTGGAGTGCATCAGAGCGGAATGCCAGCAGCCCCTCTCGGCCTCTACGGCACGGTCGATGGCCTGATCCACGTTGTCGCAGCGGACGCAGCCCAGCACGGGCATCAGCATCTCCACCACCACGAAGGGGTGATCCTTGGGCACTTCGGCGATGACCAGCCGGGGCGCGCCGGAATAGGAGACGCCGGAGGCGTCCATGATATAGGTGGCGTCGTGGCCGACGAACTTGCGGTTGATGACGTACTTGCCGTCCTTGTTGATGAGCACGGTGCGGACGATCTTGTCGATGTCCTCGCCCTTGACCAGCCATGCGCCGTTCTTCTGCATCTCGCTCATGAGCTGATCGTAGACGGTGTTCACACAGAACACTTCCTTCTCAGCCACGCACAGCACGTTGTTGTCAAAGGATGCGCCGTCCACGATGTCCTTGGCCGCCTTGGGGATGCGGGCGGTTTCGTCCACGATGACAGGAGGATTGCCCGGACCGGCGGCAATACACTTCTTGCCGGTCTTCATCGCCACGCCCACGACCGCCTCACCGCCGGTGACGCTGAGCAGCTTGATCTTGGGGTGGTTCATAATGACGGCGCTGGTCTCCATATTGGGCTTGGTGGGGCAGCAGATCAGGCCCATGGGGCCGCCCGCCGCCACAATGGCCTCGTTCAGGATGCGCATGGCCTCCTGGGAGCACTTGGTGGCGCTGGGGTGGGGGTTGAATACCACCGCGTTGCCGCCGGCGATCATGCTGATGGAGTTGTTGATAACCGTGCCGGGCGGGTTGGTGGATGGGGTGATGGAGCCGATGACGCCAAAGGGGGCCTGCTCCACCAGAGTCATGCCGTGGTCACCGGTGAACACGCGGGGAACGATGTCCTCGGTGCCGGGAGTCTTGTTGGCCACCAGCAGGATCTTGGCGATCTTGTCGGGGACCTTGCCGTAGCCGGTCTCGTCGTGAGCCATCTGGGCGAGCTTTTCAGCGTTCTCCCGGGCGGCGCGGCGCATAGCGCGGATCAGCTTTTCCCGCTGATCCATGGTCATGGCGACCAGCTTTTTCTGAGCGGCGATGGCGGCGTCCACGCAGTCCTCCGCCCGGTCAAACATCCAGCCGTTGCCCGCGCCGCACGCACCGGCCGGTGCGGAAGCGGAGGCGGTCTGCTGATTGTTCATCTGGGCAATGGTTGCCTGAACGATCTGCTCGATCTGCTCTTTTGAAAGCATGAATCATTACACCTTCTTTTTGTTGTCTTTTTCCTTGCTGAAAATCCGTTTGTTTCCAAGGTCAACGTAGTCGATGATGGCGACAATGGCGGTGTCGGAGGGTTTGTTCTCCGTCACCTCCGTCTGGCGGGAGGACGAGCCGGAGACGATCATGACAACCTCTCCCTCGCCCGCGCCGCAGGCGTCAAAGGCCACGACCACGTTTCCCTTTTCTTCAAAGCTCTCAATGTCAATCGGCTTGACCAGCAGCATTTTCAAGCCCTGCAATTTTGCGGACTTGCTGGTGCTGACCACAGTGCCGACCACTCTTGCCAGCTGCATGGCGTTCCTCCTTTCTCAGACCCGGACGATCTTGATCCCGGTCTCAGCGGCCCGATCGACCGCCGCAGGAGTGATGAGCGCCTTCTTGGTGCAGGGGATCTGGGTGTGGTTGTCCCGGAACGCGTCGTTCACGTCGCGCTCGGTCACCAGCTCCAGCGGCTCCTGTTCAGGTTCCGGTTCTGCTTTGGGCGCCGGAGCCGTACCGGCAGCCGCGCCCGCTCCGCAGGTGCAGCCTCCGCCGCTCTGGCAGGTGCCCTTGCAGTGGTGCTCCGGCTCGCCGGGGAACACCAGCTCCACCAAATCGCCGTTTTTCAGCGCACAGGCATTGGCCTCGTCCGTGTCGATGTGCACCTCCAGCTCATGGGCAGCGCCGACGCGGCAAACCACGTTCTCCAGCAGACAGGGCCGAGGTCCGGTCACCCGGACGGAGAGCACCTGGCCGTTGTGGACGCCGTAGGCCTGGGCCTGCTCATCGGTGAAGTGCAGGTGCCGGGCAGCGATGATAACGCCCTTCGTCAGGTTCAGCTCGCCCTTGGGTCCGATGATCTTCAGACCTGGGGTGCCCTCGATATCGGCGGACATTCGGATGGGGCAGTCTTTGATGCCCAGCTTCATGGCGTCGGTAAAGGACAGCTCCACCTGGGTATAGGGCCGGGCAGGGCCGAGGATGCGCACCTTGTCGATCTGACCCTTGGGCCCTACCAGCGTCAGCTGCTCCTTGGAGGCATACTGGCCGGGCTGGACGATGGGCTTCAGGGGATCGAGCTGGTAGCCTGGGCCAAACAGCGTCTCAATGTCCCGGGCCGTCAGGTGGACGTGCCGGGCGGAAATACCCACCGGCACGAACTTGCTGCCCTGTCGGGCCAGCTCGGTCAGAACACAGTGGCGGATGGCCGTTTCGTCAAGTGCCAATCATGGATCACCAACTTTCTTTCCACACTGCTCCGGCTCAGCGCCGGGGCATGGCTTTCTGGGATATGCTTTTTATCGCTTAATGGAAGTTCTGGTTGGCCAGAACCTTCCGAACGATCTCAACGACCTGCTGCACCTCATCCTGCTGGGTGGGGGCGGAACAGGCGCTCTGCTGAGCCATCTGAGCGGCCGCAGAGGGAGAGCTGCAGCTCTCGCAGGCGGGCACGCCGTCGGCGTTGCAGTTGCGGCACAGGGGGCGGCCGCCGGTCATAATGCCGCTGTTGGTGCGGCGCTGGATCAGACGGTCCACCTGGTCGCAGGTCAGCTCGTTGGCCTGACCGAGCAGGCCGTGGGTATACATGCTGACCAGAGCGTAATACTCAATGGACTCCATGCGCATCCACGCCTCCATGACGTCCTTACCCCAGGCCAGCGCACCATGGTTGGCCAGCAGGCAGCCGTTGTGGGTGGTGACATAAGGGGCGATGGAGTTGGGCACCTCCTCGGTGCCGGGCATGGCATAGGGGGCGATTGGGATCTCGCCGATGCCCATGACCGCCTCAGTCAGGATGGCGTGGTTCAGGGGCAGGCCGGCGATGGCGTAGCTGGTGGCGGCTGGCGGATGGGCGTGCACCACGGCGTTCATCTTCGGGTTTTCCTTATAGACACGCAGGTGCATCTTCACCTCGCTGGAGGGCTTCAGGTTGCCCTTCAGCACGTTGCCGTCCAGGTCCATCAGCACCAGCATATCATCGGTCATGTAACCCTTGGACACACCGGTGGGGGTGCACCAGATGGTGTCCTCGCTGACCTTGCAGCTGATGTTGCCGTCGTTGGCTGCCACGAAGTTCTTCATGTACATCCGGCGTCCGACTTCCAGAATGGCCTGTTTTGCCTCGTAATCGCTGGGAAAATCGCCATTTCTGTAATTCATGCAATCAACCTCTTTCCTTAGTGAACTTCCTTAGTGAACCATCTATTCTCATTTACTCAGCATCTCAATGAATTTTTCGCAGTTGCCGATCAGATCCGGCGTGACGGTGAACAGCCCGCCGCCCATGAGCAGGCAGACGTCATTCCCGTAGAACTCCTTCATGAGAGGCACCTTCTCGAAGGTCATGCCGCCGGCGGGGCTGGGAAAGATCGGCTTCATGTCGCCAACCTTCTCGGTGCACAGCTCCATAATGGAACGGCACTGAGCCTGAGACAGGGAGAAGCGTCCGCCGAAGTTGGGGAACACGGTGATGTCCGCGCCGCAGAGACGGGGCAGCTGACCGAGCACGCAGCCGCAGTCAAAGCCTCCGCTGCCCTTGTCCAGCAGGCATCCGGCCATGGCGGGGTGAGCCACCACCGGAAGAACGGTATTCCGCGCAGCGTACTGCATGGTGTCGTAGCCCACAAGGCCCGGAGCCAGCATGATGCCGCCGGCGCCGCAGTCCTCGGCGTAACGGATGCGATCCATGAGCGCATCGCACCGGCCGCTCAGGTTGGGAACGTAGGCGGTGTGGTGGCCGCTCTCCTCATTGCCCTGCCGGACAGCCTCGCAGACCGCCTTGACCCGATCCTTGTAATCGGAGAAGGTCTGATTCATCAGGCCGTGGTCGTCCTTGATGAGATCTACTCCGCCCTTGGCGCAGTGATAGGCCTCATCGGCCAGCGCCACGGTGGGCAGACCCATGGGCTTCAGCGCGGTGAACGCCAGCGGGCGGTCATAGGCGCCCAGCCGCTCCCGCAGTCCGGCCACGCCGAATTTCGGGCCTGGGAACCACTCCAGCAGTTCCTCGGACAGGTTGATCCGCTCCACGGTGATGCCGGGCAGCAGGCTGCTGTTGCCGAACACCACGTTGAAGAACTGAGCAAACTCTTCTGTGGCGGACTGATCCGAATAGCTGATGAGGGCCCGATAGCCGCCCTCACAGGCCTCGAACTGCTCCAGACGGCCGATGATGTCGGAGTGGATGGCATCGCACTCAATGTGGGCGGCGGGAAATTCCACCGTCTGCTCCACGCAGATGCTCTTGGCCATCTCCAACGCAGTCTGCTCGTCGGCGGCGATGCGGTAAGAGACAGAGAAGCGGCCCTTCAGCTGGGCGAGAAGTGTTTCATCAGAGTAGCCCTTGAATTTCATAGTTCTGTACACCTCCTATGGAAGTTTGTCCATGTAATTATTGCCTTTTCCTGTTGGTTGTGCTATGCTGAATCCAACAAAATGCCACAAAATAAGAAAGGGGAGAATATCAATGCTTGCGATTGCACGGAGAAACGCGATCAAAGAGCAGCTGCAGGAGCACAAAAGCGTGACCATCACTGACCTCGCCGCGCGGCTCAACGTGACAAAGGAGACCATCCGCCGTGACCTGCGGGCCATGGAGGAGGACGGTGAACTGATTCGGACGCATGGAGGCGCCTACATCCTGGAGGGTGTGCAAAACGATATAGACATTTCCACGCGGCAGATTCTGAAAACGGCGGAAAAGCAGCAGATCGCCCAGAAGTGCGACGCGCTGATCCAACCCGGGGACTTCATCTTTCTGGACGGCTCCACCACAGCGTGGTTCATAGCCCGGAAGATCGCTGACCGGAAGCTGACGGTGGTCACCAACTCGCTGGAGATTGCCAACATCCTGTCCACGTCCAAGACGGTGCACCTGGTGCTCATTGGCGGAGAATTCCACAGCTCCTCCAAGAGCTTCGGCGGGGACGGCGCGGTGCGCAACCTTCAGCAGTACTTTCTGGACAAGGCCTTCATCTCCTGCCGCAGCGTGAGCATGGAGTTCGGCATCACCGACACCAACGACAACGACGCCGTGCTGCACCGCATCGCGCTGGATCACGCCAAGCTCAAATACCTGGTGGTGGACCACTCCAAGCTGAACAGCGCCTCCTTCTCCAGCGTCTGCGGACTCAAGGAGCTGGACGGCATCATTATGGATACGGACTTTTCGCCGGAGTGGAAGGACTGCCTGAACCGCAATCAGGTACTCATTTATTGAAGTCTTAAAAGAAACCAGTTCGCGTGGGGCGGATCATCGGATCCGCCCCACGTTCTGTTTTCCGCGCTTTAAGTGGGGAAAAAATTACTTCTTGTCGACGAACTTCTCGACGGGCTTGATGCCCATCTTCTCGAAGGCGGACTTGAAGGAACCGGTCTCATCGGGATAGGCGATGCCCTTCTCGGTGATGATGCCGGTGACAAAGTTGTGGTCGGTCACGTCGAAGGCCGGGTTGACCACGCCGACGCCCTCGGGAGCCATGCGCTTCTCATACCACATCTCGGTGACTTCCTCGGGCTTGCGCTGCTCGATATGGATCTCGTCGCCGGACTCCATGGTCATGTCGATGGTGGAGGAGGGAGCGCAGCAGTAGAAGGGCACGCCGTAGTGCTTGGCGATGATGGCCACGCCGCTGGTGCCGATCTTGTTGGCAAAGTCGCCGTTGGCAGCCACGCGGTCGCAGCCCACGAAGATAATGCCGATCTTGCCGCTCTTCATGGTGTAGGACGCCATATTGTCGCACTGGACATAGGTGTCGATACCGGCAGCCTGCATCTCATAGGCGCTCAGACGGGCGCCCTGCAGCAGAGGACGGGTCTCGTCGCAGTAGACGTGCAGGTCCTTCTTGCCGTCCCAGCCGTGCTCCAGCGCGATGTACATGGGGGCCAGAGCGGTGCCGTACTTGGCAGTGGCCAGAGTGCCGGCATTGCAGTGGGTCATGATGCCCACGCCCTTGCCCAGCTTCTCCAGCAACTCGAAGCCATAGGCGCCGATGTTGCGGCTGATCTGAATGTCCTCCTCGCGGATGGCGTTGGCCTCGTCCATCAGGCGAACCTTCATCTCGGCGACGGTCTTGCCGTCCTTCTCTGCCATCAGCACGCCGTGCATCCGGTTGAGCGCCCAGCTCAGGTTGACTGCGGTGGGACGGGAAGAGTTGATGTACTCCATCATCTTGGTGCACTTTTCAACAAACTCGTCCATGTCCTCGGTGTCGATCTGATTGGCCAGCACATAGTAGGCATAGCCGCCGGCCACGCCGATAGCGGGCGCGCCGCGCACGCGCAGGGCGTAAATGGCTTCCCAGATGTCCTCGGCCTTGTCCAGCGTGAGGTACTTGCACTCGTTGGGCAGCAGGGTCTGATCCAGAATGATCACATGCTTCTTGTCTTCCGCCAGCAGCACAGTGTCCAGATTCAGTGCGTTTTCCATGATTTTATCTCCTTTTCAGGTGAAATTTAAAATTACTGAGCGTCAACAGCCTTGATGGCGTCCTTCAGAGTGTTCAGGAAGCAATTGCCGCAGCGTTTTTCGGCGCGGTTCTTGATGAAGTCGATACCGGCAGTGATGCAGATCTTCTCGGCGCGGGCACGCTTGGCCTCGTCGGCGATGGTGGTGATGTCCTTCACGTTGGCCATGCCCACGATGCGGCGGATCATCTCCAGACCGGTGACGGCGCTGGTGTCGGCCAGAATGGTGCCGAGGTAATACTCCTCATAGGCCTTGTTCTTGCACATGGTATCGGTGACGTGCTCCTCATAGTAAGCCTTCATCTTATCCATGGTCATGTTGACGACATCGACGATGGTCTGCTCGACCCACTCGGCGAACTTGGTGTCGCCGGCGGCGTCGCCGTTGGCCCAGGCGAAGATCAGGTTGGCGATGACGTTGCCGATATCATAGCCCATGGGGCCGTAGAAGCAGAACTCGGGGTCGAACACCTTGGTGGACACATCGTTGATGAAGATGGAGCCGGTGTGCAGGTCGCCGTGGATCAGACTCTGGGCACGGGTCATGAAGTCCATCTTCAGCTTGGCAACCTCGCAGTGCAGCTCCTCGTCGCCGTACAGCTTCTCCTTGACGAACTCAGCGTTGGGGGCAAACACATTGTTGCGGCCCTGCTCGTCGTTGTAGGGTTCGGTGTAGACCAGGCGCTCGGTGATGTCGCACAGCTCGGGGCTGATGAACTTGCGCTGCAGGTCCTTCTTCTTCTGGTGATCCATGACCACGTCGGTGGTGCCCATCAGCACCTGGGCCATGAAGGTGGAGATCTGGTCAGCGAACTTCGGGAAGGTCTTGTGCTCCAGCATGGCGGTGCGCATGATCTCGTGGTCGCTCAGATCCTGCATGCCGCAGGCGCTCATCACGGTGTCATAGAAATAGATCTCAGGCACATAGCCGGGAGCCAGCTTGCCCTGCAGGATCAGGATCTCGGACTCGATGCGGTTGCGGTCGGTGTCCAGCTTCATGTCCGCGGAAATACGGGTGACGGTACCGGCCTGCTTGATGATGACGCTGTGACCCTTCTCGTCCTTGACCTTAAAAATGTAGTTCAGGTTGCCGTCACCGATCTCCTTGCAGGACATGGTGGCCTCGTCCCAGTCCATCTGGGGCACCTTGACCTTGGCGTACTCAATGGCGTCTTCTGTCTTCATCAGAAAATAAGTATCGAACTTTGACATGGCTTTATTCCTCCGTAAGTCATAAGATTTGCTGCCTGAATCATATGTATAAGCGGAAGGGCAGCGTCCGCTGATCTACTATGCTCATTGTACTCTGAAAGGGGCAAACTGTCAACGATAAAACGGACACAAAACAACATTTCCAACAAAAGCGGACATCCGTTCCGTTTTGTGTCTTTTCGTCCGCTCATTCTCCCATACCGGCTGTACCAACCGAAATCACGTCACTTTCAACAAGTTCGGTTCGGAAAGTCAAAAAAGACGGGGTGCTGTGAAACGGACATTTCACAACACCCCGTTGCAGGAGATGGAATGGGTTCGTCAGTCAGCCGGACGGGTGGCCGGCGTGAAGCCGAACAACTGGAAAGAGGGGAAAATCAGTCCTCCTTGGAGGTGGCGTAAGCGGCGACCAGAGCCATGCAGAGGACGAGGCCCTTGACGAAGGGCAGGATGTAGTAGACGACGCCGCACATGGTCAGGCCGATTTCCAGCGTGGAGATCAGCAGGGCGCCGATGGCAGTGCCGAGGGCGTTGGGACGCTCAGCGCCGCCGATGGAACGACCGACGAACACGGCGGCCAGGGAGCTCATCAGATAGCTGTCGGAGCCGTTGATCTGAGCCGCAGAGTTACGGGAGCAGACCACGATACCACCGATGGCGATGAAGATGGCGGCGAACATACCGGCCATGAAACGCATCTTCTTGACGTTGATACCGGACAGCTTAGCGGCGGTCTTGTTGCCGCCCATGGCGTACAGATAGCGGCCATACTTGGTGCGCTCCAGCAGCACCCAGCAGAAGACGACGCAGATGCCCATGATGATGTAGATCCAGGGAGCCTTACCGATGGCCTGAGTGGCGGCGCTCCAGCCGGTGCCCAGAGGGGCGTTGCTGCCGCCGTGCATGGCGGCGAACCACTTGGGGGCGGTCAGGCCGGCGGAAACGGCGGAACCGCCGGTGTAAGCAAGGCCGAGGCCCTGATGGACGAACTGAAGGGCGCAGGTGCAGAGCATGTCAGGCACCTTGCAGACCAGGATCAGGAACATGGTCAGCAGGTACATGACCATGGCGAAGATGATGGTGATGATGATGGACAGCCACAGGGGGAAGTTGAACCACAGGCACATGGATGCGAACACATATGCGCTGAAGGTACCCAGAGTGGCGGCGGACATATCGAATCCGTCAGGGGCCATGGACACCGTGGCAGCCATTGCGAAGATGGTCACGATGGACATGGAGGACAGGATGTTGACCAGGGTAGCGGGTGAGAAGAACGCCTTACCGCGGATCGCGGTGAAAATAACCACTGCCAGCACCAGAACGATCACAGCTGCCCAGTTCAGGAGCAGGTGACCGGCCTTTTTCAGGCCAGATGAACTTTTAACCATTATTTTTTCCTCCCATGAATGGAATACCGGACGGATCCGGGATCAGCCAGCGGCGTAGGCGGTGGTGGCGCCGGTGGCGTAGTGCATGATCTCGTCCTCGCTGGTCTTGGCAGTCTCCAGCTCAGCCGTGATCTGGCCGTCGAACATGACATACATACGGTCGGTAATGCTCAGCAGCTCAGAGTTTTCGCAGGTGGCGTAGATGACGCAGTGACCCTGCTTGGCGATCTCGTTGATCAGGTGGAAGATCTCCTGCTTGGCGCCCACGTCGACGCCCTTGGTGGGCTCGTCGAAGATGTAAACGTCGGCATCGGCATTCAGCCACTTGGCCACAACGACCTTCTGCTGGTTGCCGCCGGACAGGTTGGCCACCTTCTGGCGGACGGAGGGCGTCTTGATGCTCAGGCTCTTGACATACTCCTCAGCCACCTTGGCGGTTTTGCGGTCATCCACGAAGCTCGCATGACAGTACTTGCCGAGGCAGGCGGCGGACACGTTGAAGGTGACGGTCTCAGCGACCAGGACGCCCTCCTTGCGCCGCTCCTCGGGCACCAGAGACAGACCAGCCTTGACGGCATCGGAGGGGTTCTTGAACTTGAGCTCCTTGCCGTCCAGCGTGATGGTGCCGCTGGATTTCTTGTAGTCGCCGAACAGCGTCTTGCACAGCTCGGTCTTGCCGCCGCCGACCAGACCGGCCAGACCGACGATCTCGCCCTTGCGGACGTAGAGGGAGACATCCTTGACCCGGCCCTCACGCTCGGTGAGGTGCTCGACCACGAAGGACTTCTCGCCAATATCACAGACTTCCTTGGGGAAGGATTCATCGAAGGAACGTCCCAGCATCTTATCCACGATCTCCTTGGAGGTCGTCTCGGAGGTGATGGGGGTAGTATCCACGATCTCACCGTTGCGCATGACCGTGTAGGAGTCGCAGATCTGCAAAACCTCCTGGATGCGGTGGGTGATAAAGATGATCGCGATGTTTTCAGTCTCACGCAGGTGACGCACCACGCGGAACAGCTCTGCCGTCTCGGTGTCGGACAGAGGAGCGGTGGGCTCGTCCAGAATGAGGAAATTGCAGGTGTTCTGGATCGCGCGGGCGATCAGCACCATCTGCTTTTCTGCCAGAGACAGGCTGCTGCAGGGGCGGCGGACATCGATATTGACGTTCAGCCGGGACAGCACCTCTCTGGCGTCTTTGCGGATCTTACCATAATTCATGAAGAGCTTGCCCTTCATGTTCATGACCGTTTCGTTGAACATAACGTTCTCAGCCACGGAAAGGCTGGGGATCAGCGCCATGTCAACTTCCTGATAAACGATCTGAATGCCCAGCTTTTTCGCTGCGGCAGGGGTACGAACTTCGACAACGTTACCGTTGTAAAGCACGTCTCCGGTGTAACCGGGG